>CAIYBQ010000023.1 GCA_903924445.1 uncultured Armatimonadota bacterium
CCGCGCGATCTTCTGGCATCAGGGTGAAAATGACCAGGGCGCGGATGGTCCATCCGGTGGATTTGGCCACGAAACTTACCGTGAGCTGTTTATCAGTCTTAGCCATGCGTGGGCGATGGACTATCCAAATAGCCGAATGACCTATATGTTCCAGATTTGGCCAAAGTCCTGTGCGATGGGCTTTGATGGCTCTGACAACGTTTTGCGTGATGTGCAGCGTTGCATCCCGGAATCCCTTGACCGCGTGGCTATCATGTCGACGCTTGGCATCGACCCACCGGGCGGATGCCATTTCCCTGCGGATGGCTACGCGGCGATGGCAAATCTCATTTTTCCGCTGGTCGAACAGCACACCTATGGCATACAGCCAAAGTCACCGATCAGTGCCCCGCGGTTACTGTCGGCTGTCCGTAAGAAATCAGAAGTGATCCTGACGTTTGACCAACCTGTCCTTTGGGCCGACAGCCTGCGAAGCGAGTTTTTGGTAGATGGCAAGCGCGGGCGAGTGCTGGGTGGTTTGTCGAAGGGCAACTCACTTCGTCTTTCTCTTGCTGCACCATCAGGCAAGCAAATCACGTATTTGGACAGCGCTTCCTGGTCACCGCAACGCCTATTACGTGGAAAGAACGGAATTGCCGCGCTGACATTTGAGGGCGTAGCGATTCGTTGACGTTTCACAATGGTTGGGCGTGATAGGATTCGTCCCGGATGTCACCTTCTCTCGTCATTGGCGGTTTATTCGCCGGCTTTCTTCATGTCCTGATGGGCCCGGATCACCTCGCAGCAGTCGCACCTAGCGCGGCGTTACGTGGCCGGGATGCATGGCGAAGTGGGTTACGCTGGGGAATCGGGCACTCGAGTGGTGTCCTTTGTGTGGGTATAGGGTTGATTCTCCTTCGTCAGCTGGTCGACATCAGCAAATACGCATGGATTGGTGAGCGCTTCGTTGGCGTTGCCTTGATTGCGATTGGAATCTGGGGAATCCGTGTGTTGATGAACAACCGCGCGCTCAGCCTTACAACGTCTGGGCAAAGCCATCATCACCATGCAGAACGAACAGCCCTCGGTGTGGGAGTTCTTCACGGACTTGCAGGCGGCTCACACTTGTTTGGCGTAATCCCTGCCCTTGCACTGCCATCACTTGGGTTGAGCGCAACCTGGCTGGTGCTCTTTGGGGTGGGCACAGTCGTCGCGATGATGACCTTTACGAGCATCCTTGGGTTCATTGTCCACGGGATGTCGCAGCGTATCGACAGGCTTTACCGCGGGGCGCTTTGCACCTGTTCAGTGGTAGCGATTGGTATTGGATGCTGGTGGTTATTCCTTGGTGGTACGGGGTAGCAGGCAGCCGATCGTTCCCTATAATGATGTATGGACATCCTCCCGAATGCGCTTGTGCCCGATGCTGTTGACCTTGCAGACATTGACCGTGACCTGCGCTTTTTCCCCGCATCGACCGTAAATCCTCAAACCCTAACAACCGAACAGCTGGATTTCTACAACGCAGAGGGCTATCTCGCTCCGATACGAGCGCTTTCATCAGGTGAGGCAACCAATCTGCGGAGTTTTTTCGATGGCGTCTTAACGAAGACGTTGGCGGATGGCGGGAGCAGCTACTCCATTAACGGTGCGCATCGGCGTTTTGCTGAGGTCTGGGATTTGATGCATAACAAGGCTATTGTGGATGCCGTAGCGGATATCCTTGGGCCAAATGTAGTGGCCTGGGGCGCGCACTTTTTCTGCAAACTCCCTCAGGATGGGAAGATTGTCGATTGGCACCAGGATGCCGTCTATTGGCCAATGACGCCTAGTAAAACCGTTACTGTATGGATGGCGATTGACGATACAGATGCTGAAAACGCTTGCATGCGGTTTATTCCACGCTCACATGTGCATGGGACGCTGATGCATACGCCAAGTGTCGCTGCGGAAGACAACGTCCTGAACTTGAAAGTGGCAGACCCGCTGTCGTTTGGTGGTAAGCCAGTCGATAACTGCCTGCTTGCGGGAGAGTTTAGCCTTCATTCAGACTTGCTCCTGCATGGCTCTGAGGCAAATGCCAGTGACCGACGACGCTGCGGTATCACGCTACGTTACTGCGCAGCCGATGTCCGTGCGTACCTCGGGTGGCATGAAAAAGGGATGGTTGTCCGCGGCGAGGATGTGGACGGGCACTGGGCGAATCCAGAAAGGCCGCAAGGTTGATTTTCTAGCCCACCGTGTCGATTTCTTGTAACCCTACAACAGTTTCGGTACCGCTAGACACAAGCACCCTACGATGTCGACCTTCACCTGATCAGGAATATGGCATCAATCCGAGGTCTGATGCCCCTCTATTCCCGCCGTTTGCCAGATGCAGACATCAATTTTATAGGCTCGCAGTGCCGGGTATCGCGAACAAATCCGTTAAAGGCGTGGAATAATGTAGCATCCGATAGGAACGCCCAATGCAGGGTATTTCTATAATCCGGGTCACCCGGTCATTTCAACTACCGGAGTTAAGGAAAGGTACACTTTTGTCTACTACTATTCGTTCAAAAAACACTAGTCGAAGTGCGTTTACGCTCATCGAGTTGCTAGTTGTCATCGCAATCATCGCTATTCTTGCAGCTATCCTCTTCCCTGTGTTTGCACAGGCCCGCGAGCGCGCTCGTGGAATCGCTTGTTTGTCCAACATGAAGCAACTTGGACTTGGTCTCAAGATGTATTCACAGGATTTTGATGAGTCCTACCCACGTTGTTCCTTCATCGGCATGGACTACAACTGGCGCAACGCTATCTACCCATACGTCAAGAGCATCGATGTCTACGCTTGTCCAAGCAACCCAGCTGGCCGCCGCCGTGATGGTGCTGGTTCCGCTTATGCTCCAGGTGGAAAGATGCCATCCGGCTACGGTATGAACGCCATCGCAACCTCCTGGGTACCT
Source organism: uncultured Armatimonadota bacterium (assembly GCA_903924445.1). Classification (GTDB taxonomy): domain Bacteria; phylum Armatimonadota; class Armatimonadia; order Armatimonadales; family Armatimonadaceae; genus CAIRTT01. The sequence continues at coordinate 2,928 of CAIYBQ010000023.1, forward strand.
GCGGACTGGGGATGGAATGCAACGGTTCTCTCCGAAGCAACCATCACTGCACCTGCAGACCTCGTCCTTATCGGCGAAGCAAACTACTGGGATCCTACGGTAGACATGGGCTACGGTATTGTCGGTGGCACCTGTGATCAAAACCGTGCGTACCAGCACTTCGGTAACCCAGCAGCGGCGAACTCCGGTACGCCAGCAAACTGGATTTTCGCAGATGGCCATGCAAAGGCTCTGAAGTGGAAGCAAACGATTTTGCCACTCGACCGCAACATGTGGGAAATCAACCCTGCACGTAACGCTGGTGACCTGACAGTAAAGGCTGATGATGGCAACTTCACATTCCCAGGTGCAAACTGGAATGACAACAACGCCATCTGCCCACGTCTGCGATAGGCTTCGTCACTATGAAGAAGTTTCTTTCTATGACAATGGTCATTGCAGCGCTTGCGATGATCGCAGGGTGTGGACCAAAGGAAGCGGAAACGCCATCCGATGCTCTCGAACCCAAGAAGATGACCATGCCAGGTGCTGCACCTGCTGACCCAAAAAAGATCTCCCCGGAAATGCGGGAAGATATGCGAAAGCAAATGGGTCGCTAATCTGGTTTGGTTTCCACTCCGACTGGGGTCCCGCAAGGGACCCCAGTTTTGCTTGGGATAGGATAGTTTCATGCGCCGTAGGTTGATGCTTATTGCTGTCGTTGTGCTTTCCGGACTCGCCATCGTACTTTGGCTTGCGCCGCTCTCCCTCAAGGGCAATTCAAAGGCTCAGTCCTTTTTCGCGCAGGGAAATCGCCTCGCGGAGCGAGGCGACTACGACATGGCCGCAGCCGAATGGGAGCAAGCGGTTCGTACGGATCCCAAGCTCATCGAAGGGTGGGTCCTCCTAGGTGAGTATTACTTTGGCCGCGAACGCTTTGAAGATGCAATCCGCTGTATGTCAGAGGTTGTCGAGCGTGCCCCAGAAACGCCAGATTGCCATGGCCGTCTCGCTATCGCATTTCTTAGCGTCCGCAGTGAGCTCGCAGCATTCGAAGAAGCAGAAAAAGAACTCAAGCGCAACCCAAAACACATTCCATCCCTTGCTGTCGTTGCATCCCTTGCGGGATCCGGCGGTATGGGAGAAAAACAGCTTGCCGCACTAGAGCAGCTGGTACAGTTGCTTCCTGAAGATGCAGACTTTTTAGAAAAATATTGCCAGTCGCTTCTTGAGCGCAAGCGGGATGCTGAAGCAGGCGAGTACATTGAACGCTTCGTAAAGCTTGCACCAAATAGCCACCTTGCAGCGACTTATCAGGGGATTCTGGCCTACCGCCTCGATGCATCCCCGGCAGGCTCTGAAAAGGCGATTGCGCACTTTAAGCGCGCATTAGAACTCGAACCCAATGCCCTCTTCCCACGGCTTTATCTCGGAAAGCTCTACCTCCGAATTCGGGATACCGGGAAGGCAGTAGCGATTCTAGAAGATGCAGCGAAGAAAATGCCCCGCAAGATGGACATCCAGTTTGAGCTCGCAAATGCATACACGCAGGCAAAGATACCTACAAAAGCCAAGCTCGCACAAGGTCGCTTTGAAGCTCTTCGCAAAGACAATGACAAGATGCGCGGCCTAATGAAGCGCTGTGCGGTTGACCCGAAGAATGCAGCGCTCTTCAAGGAAACCGGCCTCTTCAGTCTGAGCATCGGGAACACCATGAATGCCCGCGTTTACCTAGACCATGCTGACAAGCTGACTCCAGGAGACCCGGAAATCGATGCAGCTTGGAAGAAGCTCGAAAAGCTTGAAAACAACCGGCAGGTGCTGATGCAGAAGCTGTCAGCGATGCGCTCATCCACCAACACCAACTCTGGAGCATCGCAATGAGAATACGCCGCACGCTTCACGTCCTGATTGCGTTAAGTTTGCTTATCCCGGGATGTGTCAATTCCGGCAAACCTGGACCTCCAGCAGCTCCTTCGTATAACTATTACAAGTCATCCCTCTTTGTGGATGTCGCCAAGCAGGCAGGTATCAACTTCACCGCCGACACAGGCATTGGCGGAAAGCGACTCTACTTTATTGAAAGCACACCTGCCGGCGGCGGGTTTGTCGACATCGACCGGGATGGAAACCTTGATGTGATCCTGCTCCAGCCAGGGGCATCATCGGTGGATCAGCTCACCGGTCCCCGCGCATTGACAGGCTTGTTCCGAAACAATGGAGATGGCACATTTGCAGCTGCCATTGAAGGCAGTGGTCTGGACAAAGACCTCGGGTTTGCCCATGGAGTTGCGGTTGCCGACTACGACAACGATGGCTATAGCGACATCTTGGTTACGGCTTATCCACGCAACTTTTTGTTCCGAAACCTTGGCGGGTCTGGCAAGTTTGAAGATGTCAGTGAGCGTGTTGGCCTCGCGAAGACACACAGCACAGGCTTTGCGACAAGCGCCGCCTTTGGCGACATCGACAATGATGGCCGCTTGGACCTTTATATTTGTTACTACTCGCCGTGGACACCAGAGAACGATAAGCCCTGCAAGAATGCGCAAGGCACGCGGGATTACTGCACGCCAGAGATTTACGATGCTGATACGCATCGGCTTTTCCGGAACACTCCCAAGGGATTTGTAGACATTACAAAGTCGAGCGGCATTGAGGTTAACAAAGGGCGCGGGTTGGCGGTTGCATTCGTGGACTATGACCAGGATGGCAAACAGGATATCTTTGTCGCAAATGACCTCTCCCCAAGCTTTCTCTGGCATAACAATGGAGGCTTGAAGTTCACCGATAAGGCCGTTGAGGCCGGGTGCGCTTACTCAGAGAATGGCTCGCTCATGGCAGGGATGGGTATCGCAATCGCGGACTATGACCGGACATCCCGCCCGAGTATGTTTGTCACGAACTTTGCCGGGATGCCTAACACGCTCTTCAAGAATATCGGGGATGGCTTCTTCGAAAATGCTGCTGACACCAGCCGGATTGCACAGGCACACATGAAGTATCTGTCGTTTGGCTGCGAGTTTCTTGACTACGACAACGATGGCTGGCAGGATTTGATGACGGCAGATGGTCACGTCCAGCTCAGCGTGGACACAAAGCAATCAGTTGGCGTCAAGCAGGCGAAGCGGCTTTATCGTAATGCTGGTAATGCAACCTTTTCGCCGATCGAAGCGCCCGAAGCCCTCGGGCCGCTCGCAGAGCCGGTTATCTCTCGGGGCCTTGCAACGGCGGACATCAACAATGATGGATTTGTCGATGTCCTTGCAACCAATCAAAACTCGCCTGCCCAGCTGTTCCTGAATCGTGGTTCGGCCACTACGAATTCGGTCTCATTCATTCTCCGTGGGCGTAAGTCGAACGCGGATGGCAGCCATGCACGCATCACCCTTATCTCACCGAATGGTCAAAAGCAAGTCGACTGGGTGAAGGCTGGATCCAGTTACCTCTCAGCCAGTGACCGTCGGGTTATCTTCGGCACCGGGGATACCAAGACTGAGTATTCTGCCATTATAAAGTGGCCAAGTGGCACAGAGGACAAAGTCGCCAAGCTCAAACCCGGAGCCCTGTATGAGATATTGGAAGGAAGCGGGCTCAAGTCCACTACGCCTTATAAACAAAAGTA
>CAIYBQ010000024.1 GCA_903924445.1 uncultured Armatimonadota bacterium
CAGGGTTTAGGTGTCTCCACGGCCGTGGATACACCGTGAATACATGTATTCATGGTGTATTCACGGGCCCGTGGATGCACCGTGGATACACCCTGAATACATGCATCTGTATCCCTGGTGTGTGTGTGTGTCCCGCCCATCTCGGAACCACTATCGGCCGACTCCGGGCAGACCCCGGACCAACCCTATGACCAACCCCATACAGACCCCCTGGCATTCGGACAGACACCGGACAGACACGGTGCCGACCCCAGACTAACCTCCAGACCAACACCGGACAGACCCAGGACCGACCCCGGACAGATCCCGGACCGACCTCTGTGACTACAACTAGCAATGATCCGAGGGATGATGAATCAGAAAACAAACAGCTGGCAAGACCGCTAAACCTAGCAGAGATGGTTGTCTTTGCACTAGCGGGCAATCCCGCTAAACATAACAAAAGCTGGCAATCCAGCTAAACGCACTAACTGTAATAACATGCAATCAATTTCTCACACATGCTCAGAGCGACGTCTGCCGCAATCTGCAGCCCCAACTGCATAGCAGATGCGAACAAGCTGTAGCCACGCTCGTGCAACACAAGGCGGCCACAAACACACAAGCAGGCAAATAAGGAATGCAAGCATGCGACCACAACAGCCATGTGTGGAAGAGCTGGTGCCCCGAACGCTGAGCCTCGAACCCCCCTTCTACTAAAACACATGACGACTGTGTACTCCACTGGCACCTATTACTCCGCTGTCTAAGATATGTCAACCACAAGTTTGCCAACACGATGAGTACAACTTATGCTGTGCCGCCGGCCGTTCGCGAGCTCACATACTCACGGATGCATTCATCCATCTCCCGCTGAGCCTCCTCCAAGCACACGAGCAAAATGCCAACAAAGCATCGACAACCGATTCTCGCTTCGATCAAAGCAACGACTGGCGGGCATCTCAGCTGCTATTCATGACAGCTGGCAAGCCCGCTACGTAAGCAAACAGTGTGTGTCGAACCGCTGAGAGCACTGGCCCATCCTCCAAGCACACGCACGTCAACAACACGTCGGCAACAGATTCTAGCTTCGATCAAAGCATAAGTTCACTTGCACATCCACTGCTCTGCATGACAGCGGGAGGCCCGCTACGTAAGCAAACAACGTGTGTCGAACCGCTCGCAGCACTGGTCCTTGAAGGCCAATGCAGCTCGCTCTGCAATCTGAGTTGCATGCTCCATCGCCGCAGCAGCCTCCGCCATGATTGTCATTGCTGACTTTGCCCTGAGCATGGCACCGTCAGGCAACGACCATGACACTCGGTTGACCCTGTATGGTGTCGCTGCTTGTTTGGAGCAAATGTGAAACACTATCATGTATGTTCAGCGGGTGGGCCCGCTTTGACACAGAGGCCATGGTATCTGTGCATGAAACTGCAACTGATGGCGAACTGAATGGCCCGCTGTACAACAAACACTGTACATAAAATATGAACAGCTATCATGTATGTTGAGCGGGTGGGCCCGCTTTAACGGAAATTGAAATAGTGAACAGAATTTATCGCATCGCCTCTTCGGAGACCTCGAACGTGCCGTCGACTGTTGCGACCGAGCACGCGGCTGCGGCGACCGCAAACGCTGCTGCAGCAGTCGTCCAACGTCCGCTGCAGCAACTTGCGAGGCGAGCTGATCCCTCAACTGCCCCTCAAGGTGCTCGTCCCAATCCTGCACTGAGCTGTACGCGGCATGCCGTCCATGAAGGTGGTCGTCAAGGAACTGATCCCAATCTTGCACTGAGAACAAGAATCAGCTAGTATTAGTAGCTTTGAAACAGAAACGAATGTTCTTCTAAAATCGCCAGTCCATATCGAGATGACATACATCGTGACCAGTAGGGAGTCCCATGTCGCGACTTAGTGAATTATGTGTCTGCAATCAACAGCGGGCAACCCGCTCTTTGTCAAAGACTAATGATCACTATGCCATCTGTGTGCAGTCTAGCTGATTGGAAAGGCTGTTGTGCATCTCAGTTGTGGTGAACGCAACATGTAAGGGTCCTGCTGCTGCCAATACTCCTGGTTCGCCACGACCACTGCATCCTGCACGAACACAGCGATGTCGTCATAGGCGATGTCGTTGTGCAGCGAGGAAGTCGTCAAGTGCACCTGCAGCCTCTGCCGGCACTCATCCTGAGATCATCTAAGGGAATGCATTCACGTCTGTCAACACTGTGAAGTTCGTATGATGTGTGCATGTGACTGCTTGCTCCGAAGGGCTTGTAGTTGACCAAGTCACAAGCTCCATACATTGTGCAACACCGAAGCGGGCTGCCCGCTAGCAATCGTGAAACATACATTTTGGCAACACGTCACCAACGTTCAAGCTTCGAATGGTTGGATGTTTTGTGCACCCAACACCTATGATAGCAAAGATTATGTTGCATAGTTCGTAGATCCAACCGCTGTGCATCACTGAGCGGGCTGCCCGCTAGCAAACGTCAGACATGCAGTGAAGCCAGTCACCCTAAAGCATAAGACTTGTTGATATATGTGATTCGTAAACTGTGAACCATGAGTGATTGCAATTTACAAGAAAACTCGAAGCAGATATTGCAATCCCAAGGCTGGGAGGTCCTCAGTGAAAGCCTTGCACCATTGAGTTCGCCCCATGGCCTGGGCTGAACATCCAGGTGCAGGGCAAGCTCGCACCTGGAAGTAGTCGACCTTCACTTGGCCACCACGGCTTCGGGCAAGCGGGAGATTGCACGTTGTGGTGCCAAATTTCCAGAAATGTAAAGTGATCAAAACTGGTGGCCTCGCACGGGAGGGCATGCAGATTATTGCTGACATGCCTCTAATCTGGAGTGATAATTGAAAATGCATCGCCGAGTGCACGAATGCAAGATGCCACCTGATCGTGCCCGAGACGTATCTTTCGCTGTCACACACCCAGACGTCAAAAAAGATCAGGTATACAAACTGATGCTGTCGACAAACTGGAATGTCAAGTGAATGTGAAACCACGAACGTTTGAACGACGTAGGGCCTCGTAAGCAAATGTGGAACGTCCATTTCATCTGAGATTCTGTGCATGTGCATCAAATGGCAACACGTGATCGTGCCTGGTGCAGAGCCACAGCTCGACATTGCTCAGAGCCCGCGAGCAAAAACAAAAAAAGGGCCCCTTGATTGAGCTTCTGACTCAATGCGGCGATCAAACAAAACAAGCTTAGAGTTATCGAACAGAGCGGGTACGCCCGCTATGGCGAAAACAAGTATGCACTCGAAAGCCGATGTAACTTGCTGATAAACTGATTCCCGACGTCATCAACACATAAGAGATGCCAAGAGCGAGCAACCTGCTAGGTGCTTCCGTGATTTGCTGGCAACTACAAGTTAACATGACCATCAGACACATAGCATGCAAAGAATGCGGCGATCAAACAAAACAAGCTTAGAGTTATCCAACAGAGCGGGTACGCCCGCTATGATTAAAACAAGTATGCACTCGAAAGACGCTGTAACTTGCTGATAAACTGATTC
>CAIYBQ010000025.1 GCA_903924445.1 uncultured Armatimonadota bacterium
GACATAACTACGTGGCCTTGCTGTGAAGTTTGGCCCTGTTGTGAGTGTCTTACCAATCACCGCCCGGCGCGGAGTGTGCACACCTATGATGACTTTCACCCAACCGTTTCCACTACTCCGTCTGCGTGCTGCGATCACCGTGGTCATCGCCGCGTTCACCTTCGCGATAGCCGCACCGCGCTCGGATGCTCAAGGCATCGGACGTGGCAAAAACATCATCAATGACCGCTTTGCAACCGTCTCGAGCGGGCCGCAGGAAGCTCTCATCATCGATGTCCCTACGGGCAAAGGCGCTGCAACACAGCCCACGGTTGAGCGTCGCCTGCGCGCCTATTGGTCATCACAGCAACGGGCCATCGGGACAAAATTTCAGCCAGCAGGCAAGCCAAAGGCCATCCTTCCCGTTTCCACGCTGGTGCGTAACCGGGTCTCGGGACGCATCGTCGCACCTCCAACCAAAAAAACAACGCGTGTTTTTGGCAATGGCAACATCACACTCAGCTTTGAAGGCTTCAACGGCGCAAGCCTTGCGGATTCCAACGGCAACCCGATCGTGCTGCAGGACTTTCTTCAGAACTTCTACGAGGTTGTGAAGCCAAAGCTGGATGCCATTTACGGCAAGCCATCCACCACCAGCACGGTCGCCATCAAGAGCATGGGCTTCTTCGAGACCGGTACCGCAACCGATGTCGAACGGTTGGCATTCGGTGCCTACAATGTCAGCGAAAACCGCATCTACCTGCCGCTCTACAGAAGCATCGATACGCTTGCGAATGCCTTTCTGCTCAACCTCATCCACGCGTATCACGGGCCGCTGGCCTTCCACTACGATGCGTGGGAACAGGGCTTTGCGCGCGCCGCAGCCAGTATCATCGCCCGTGACCCAAGCCTTGGCTTCCAGGACCCGACGGCAAACAATCTCTACACCCTGCTTCCGCAGTACGACCTGCTAAACCACCCGGCACTTGGAAACAACACGTTCTTCCCGCCAGCCCAGGCAAACATCCCCATCGATGGACAATTCACCATCGCAAAAATGCTCCAGCCGCGTCTCGGGATGGCAGGGGCTGCATGGCTGAAAGTCTGGATGGAGAATCCTGACTTCTTCCGCCAGCTGAATGAGAGCTATTACGCTGCCGTGGATACGGACCCAACTGGGAATCTTCAAGGAAATGTTCCGTTTCTCGCAGCGCTTGTGAAGAACGTCGTCTCCGATGTCGAAGGCCTGCCATTCCAACAGTGGATGCAGCGGCAGTTCATCCTCGATACCAGCATCACGGGTGGCACCAAGCTCTACCCATTCATCCTCCCAAGTGAGAATTCAGCCGCAACCGGACAGAGCGCCCTGATCGCGCTGGTCTATTACCGCACAACACCGGTTGGAGATGAAACCCTGCTCGATGGCCGTGCGTTTGCCGAGTACCACGATGCGACCGGCTCGCGGATTCCATCACTTGGGTCATCCAGTGAGCAAGCACAGGTCGTCGATGGCGAAGGCTTTCTGACCACGCTCTCCTTCCCAAGCCAGGGCTTTGATGATGGCCGCATCACGATGGACTTCAGCATCGGGCAAATGACAACCCGCGCGTACCTCCCAAGTGGCATCACTGGAGACCTGCAAGTGATCTGGGCCGGCACGGCCGCGACAGGCGATGTGAATGTCACACAGCTCCTCACCCCCGGTGGTCAACAGCGGAATGGCCAAACCAATATCGCACGCGCCGGTGCTGGCTTCACCCTTGGAGCTGCTTTCGGTGAGCTCTACAGAACACGGATCTCACGCCCCGGCGTTTCCGTGGGCGAAGTTATCACGGTTAGCCGCAACCTCGGGGATGGCATTAACTGGGTCGTCATCAAGACCGACAACACCGCAGGCGGCATCACGACGGTTAGCAAGCGCTTCCCGACAAACGAGCTCCGCATCGTCAGCTTCCCGGCACGGCCGCTAAACGCCGACCCGAGCGCCATCATCAAACTGCCGTATTCAGACTTCGTGCTGACCCAGTACGACCCGCTGCGGAACATCTACGAAATGGCAGTGCCAGACAAGCCGCTGCTTGGACCGATTGTCCCCGGGCGCGCGTTCTGGATGAAGCTTGTTCCGGAAAACAAGACCACCCACGAAATCGCCTACACGGGTGAAGTGCCAGCAACCGACATTGACCTGCCTGTCGCGGCGCCGTTTGGCTGGAATATGTTTGGTAGCCCATTCGATGGCCTGATTGACACCGCTAATCTCCGCGTCGGCTTTTTGGACAATGATCCGATCACCTGGGCCGAGGCAGTCACCAAAAATCTCGTCGCTGAAGACATCTACCGCTGGGATCATGTGACCCGTAAGTACATCGTAGCCACACAGCTCGACAACTCTGAGTGGCAGGGCTATTGGGTGCGTGTGTATGCGCCATCCGGTGTCACAATCCTGATTCCAGGCCCCGGAACGACCCGGAGTGTCCAGCCTCCAGGTTCATCCCGTGGTGTTCCAGCGCCGGCGCTCCAGACTGAGCTGCGTATCAAGATCTCCGATGGCGTTGGCTCCGATGAAACATTGACCGCGGGAACCGCTACGGGCGCATCGGATGCGTTCAACCCCGGGCTCGATAAAGAAGGACCTCCATCCGCTGGCGGGCAGCTGGTTGCATCGTTCAAAGCACCAAATGCAAGCCGTGTCCGTGGCCGCTTGTTACGCGATATCCGCTCGGATGCAAGCAGCAAGAACGGTATCTGGAACATCGATGTCACCCCGGCAGTCACAGGCGCGCTTTCCCTGCGTGTCACACCGGTCAGCATCGGCAAGGATTCCCGGGTCACGCTGATCGATAAGCAATCCGGGACACGTCATGCTGTGAGCCAAAGTGGTCAGGTGGTTGTGCAGGGAGCTGCCGGGAAACCGATGCGCTTTCAGCTGACCATCGGCGCTAAGTCATCGGTACAGCTGCAGGTCAGAAATATCCACATCCAGGCGCCAGGGCGTTCCAGCGGCGCGACGCGCATCGTCGTTCAGACCACCCGCAGCGCAGAGATTTCCACTGAGGTTCAGACGCTCACCGGTCAGAGAGTTGCGATGCTTGCGGCATCGAGGGCGGCATCCGGTATGGAGAGCACGTTCCTCTGGGATGGCCGTGGCGCTGATGGAAAAGCAACGCCGGCGGGCAACTATGTGCTGCATATAACGATGGTGGATGAGGATGGTAATCAAATCGTGACCACGCGTCCGTTGACGAGGCTGAGGTAATCCATGGAATCGAAAATGCAAAAACCAACACGCCGCGAGCTGCTTTGGATGATGGGATTTGGCAGTATAGCCATCGGTGCCATCGGGTGCGGAGGTGGCAGCGGTCCCACGACAGCCAAGACAGTCGTCAGTGGTATCGTGCGCAACGCGGCCGACAATGACATCGAAGTCGAAGGGGCAACCGTCCTCATCGGTGGCAAGTCAGCCGTGACATTTACACGCGACAATGCCAATGCGCAAAACCCGGTCGGGTCCTTTCTGATTAACGATGCGCTTGTTGGCGCATTTACAGCTACCGTAACGGTCCCCGGCAAGCCATCACAGACGATTGCTTTTCAGCCGGCTGTCAAAGCGGGTGCCAACATTGACATCGTTTTGATCATCAATATCGGGCAGGTCGGCGGCCGGGTCCTCGCGCCGAATGGCACGCCAGCCGCTGATGCGTTTGTATCGATTACCACGGATGTTGGCTCTATCAGTGCAATCACCGACAGCGCAGGCCGCTTTCTGCTGGAAAATGTCCTTGAGGGCACGCCTGAGTTGACGGCAAGCCTTGGACCGGCAAGCGCTGTCAAGACCGTAAATGTAGTGGTTGGATACACGGACATCGGGGATGTCTCCCTCATCGATGATGGCAAAACGGATCCACCAGCAACGGCAAATACGATAACGGGGACGGTTACCGATAGTACAAATGCTGCGACAAAGCTTGCGGGTGTGAGTGTGGTTCTGCTCCGCAATGATGTTCAGGTTGAGACAACGACCACGGATGCAAACGGGAAGTTTGGCTTCCTTCGTCCGATCGGGACGTATCGGCTGCAGGTGCTGGCGGCGGGCTACCTCGATGGCGATAGCGGTGTGTTTACTCTAACGAGTGCGAACACACCTCCGAATGCACCAAAGGTTGTGGATGTAAGCCTCGTCCCACGGACGTAATTTGTTTTGCTTCGAGAGGCATGTCTATTCGTATGGATGAATATGTTTCGCCAAGCGGCTGTTCAGACTTCGGACTTCGGACTTCGGACTTCGGACAAGAGTGCGTCAAGTATTTCGATTTATGAGTGCCAAATACACTAAATCCAGCGGATAATTCAACCGAAACCATCCGTAGCGCCTCTAATGGCCTCCACAGTTTTGGAAGAATGCCCTCAGTGGTATGGTGAAAACATGATCGCATCGAAAAAGATAACCTTTGGCACCGATGGCTGGCGCGCCGTGATGGCCCGCGAGTTCACATTTGACAATGTGGCTCTCGTCGCACAGTCGATCGCCGACCATGTCAACGGCCAAGGAAAAGGCAGCAAAGGCATCGTCATCGGCTACGATGCACGCTTCCTTAGCGAACAGTTCGCAGCCCTCGTCGCCGACATCCTGGGAGCAAATGGCATCCCCGCCTATGTCGTCGATCGTGACACACCCACCCCTGTCGTCGCCTACACCATCAAAGACATGAACCTCGCGGGCGCCGTGATGCTATCCGCATCACACAACCCTCCTGAGTACCATGGCATCAAGTTCATCCCGGACTACCTCCACCCAGCGCTGCCTGCTGACACAGACCCCATTGTCAGCCGTATTGCAGAGCTTCAGGAAAACCCCGACCTTGTCAAAACCGGCGGTCCAGCACCAACCAAGATCAACCCTCAGCCTGCCTACTTTGCGCATGTTCGAAAGCTGATCGACTTTGATGCCATCAGTAATGCAAACCTGACCATCTGCGTTGACCCGCTGTACGCCGCAGGGCGTGGCTACCTCTCCACGTTGCTCGAAGAGGCTGGCGTCAAGGTTCACACCATCCACAACGAGCGGAACCCATTGTTTGGCGGAAGCCTCCCAGAACCCAATGCAACCAACCTCCGCGAGCTTGGCGCCCTTGTACGCAGCACTGGGTCACAAATTGGCCTCTCCATGGATGGAGATGCGGACCGCTTTGGGATGGTTGATGAAACCGGAACCTACATCACCAGCAACGATGTCCTCCAGCTGACTGCATGGCACTGGGCACAGCGGATGGGCAGCGGCGCCATCGTACGCTCAGTTGCAACCAGTGGACGTATCGATGCGATTGCGCGTCAAATGGGCGTCGAGATTATCGAAACGCCCGTTGGCTTCAAGTGGGTCGGCGCGATGATGAAGCAGCACGATGCGATTATGGGTGGCGAGGAGTCCGGTGGGCTTTCCGTTCGCGGACATATCCCGGAAAAGGATGGCATTGTTGCTGACCTGGTCCTCACCGAAATGGTCGCAAAGACCGGACGCACCCCTGGGTCTATTCTTGCTGAGCTCCGTGAGCAGCTCGGAACCTACATCGCAACGCGTATCGACCTGCGTTTGCCCGAAGCAAGCAAGGTTGCGCTTATGGATAGGCTCCGTAACACACCTCCATCAGAAGTTGCAGGCCGCAAGGTTGTGTCTGTCAACAAGGCGGATGGTGTGAAGTTCCTCCTCGATGACAACTCATGGCTCCTGCTCCGTGCAAGCGGCACCGAGCCATTACTGCGCGCGTACATGGAAGCGACATCGGAGGCTGGCGTTGCCGCACTCAAGGTTGCCGCACATGCGCTTGCTCCGGATGGTGTTGATGTAACACACTAGCGACAAATGATGACCCCCATATCGAATATCAAGCGACATCAGTTACAGCTCCCGATGTTGTTGGGAGTAGGCGCGCTTGTCCTCGGTATCGGGGGTTCTATTGTGCGTGACCGGATGCTGACGACGCAAGAGTCGGCGGACACGAAAGCCATCCCGATGGATGCCCTCCCGGTCAACGAAACCCGCACATCGGAGTTCATCCAACCACTGGCATCGGTGATTGATGATGAAACCGCATCCAAGCTGGCCCGGCGGGCTGACCTAAGGATGATGAGCTACATGCGGGACCGCCCGGACTTATCCAGAGCCGGAAGTACACCGACGGGCAAGGCAGAGCTATTTTTTGGCAATCTCGATCGTGCATCCATAGATGACCATGAACATCGGCATTCTCTCCTCGAACACCCAGGGCTGACCATTTCGTATTCTGGCCAGAACCGCACCGCCAACTGGGTGGCCTGGGATCTAACCGAACAGGATCTAAAGGGCCGTCCACTGATGCCGCGTCAGCTAAGTGAAGATGTCCGAGCGGGCGGAGCACAATGGCTTGGTACGGCAGATCAGATCATCAGTGAAAAACTGATCCCACTTCAGCTTTGCCCACCACAAGACCGCTTAGCGGACAGAACTGCGCAGCAGTCTACCTACCTGATGACCAATGTGGTCCCAAGCTACGTTGCGGTTACGAATGGCCCCTGGCAAGACTTTGAACAGCACTGTCGTGGCCTCGTGAAGCAAGGCTTTGTCTGCCATGTCATCGCCGGCACGATGTTCGATGAACTCCACCCGCGGATGGTACCAAAGTCCAATATCCGTATACCGGATGCCTTGTGGAAAGCGGTTTTGGTAAGCCCACCGGGAATCAGCTCAGCAAACGATGTTGATGCACATTGCCAGCTGCTCGTCATTAGGGTTCCGAACCGCCCTGACATCACTGATAAAAGCTGGCAGGCATACACAACAACGGCCGCCGCAGTAGATGCGGCGACCGGATTGAATCTGTTGATGTCGTTTAAACCCGACATCGCGGCGATGCTACGAACCGCACCTTCCGGCCCAATGCCGGTTCCGATGCGCTAACGGGTGCTACTTACGTCCGCGGCTGAGATCGAGGATTTCTACTTTGCGGAAGTCCACAGGATGACTCTCACTCTGAAGCGAGATGGTTCCACGCTCGAGGAGCTTTGGCGTCCCAGGGGTCCA
>CAIYBQ010000026.1 GCA_903924445.1 uncultured Armatimonadota bacterium
CGGCTGAAAAACTGGATATAGACGCTTGATTTGTCTGGCTGCTGCACCTTTTGTACGGATGCGCCGGTCAGGAGGGGTGTCAGCTCACCGACCACGCCCGCAAGTGAAATCAGGTCCATGTGTCTACTCTACCGCCACGGGCTGGTTTGGTGATGTTCAGCTCGGTTCAGGCATTTGTCACCGTCATCGAAAGACGAACCAGTGCGCGTGGATAGGGTAAACTTTGTGGAAATAAGACTGTCTGAATTTTTGTAACGAAGTGAAAGTAATATGCAGGAAAATATGACCCATTCCTCAGGCACCGGGCCATCCCCCGGGACGCTTGCCCTTGAGCCCGCATTACAAACCATCGGGGCATCCCTCCTCTCCGAAGTCCGGAATCAGGAGACGAAGGGGCGTATTAGTGATGTCTTCTACGACCGCCTGATGGAGCTCTCGACCCGCGATGAAAAGTTGAAGGTCGAGCTGTTTCGCTTTGTGGATGCTCTTCCTGCGCTCAAAACTCCTGAGTCGGTGGCCCGCCACTTGTCGGAGTACCTAGTGCGCCCCGATGTCCAGCTGCCTCCCGGCGGCGCCCAGCTCATCAACTTTCTTGGTTCCAACCTGCCGGCGCGGCTTGTGCTCAAGACCGCCACGGGCATCGGCGCCACCACGATGGCAAAGCGCTTTATCGCCGGTCGAAATGGCCGCGAGGCGACTAGCGCGATTGAACGTCTCCGCCGTCAGAACCTGACATTTACGATGGACCTCCTCGGCGAGGCCGTGACCAGCGAGCATGAAGCCCTTGCGTACCAGAAGAAGTACCTTGAGCTCCTTGATGACTTGGCAGCTGCAAGCAAGTCGTGGACGCGGCAGGCACAGACGGACACCGCGAGCTGGGGCGACATCCCGATGGTCAATGTGTCCATCAAGCTCTCGAGTTTGTATGCCCGCTTTGACCCGATGGCCCGTGATGCGACAACAGAAGCCGTCATCGCGCGCTTGCTTCCGATCATCCGCAGCGCCAAGGACAAAGGCTTTATCGTCAACTTTGACATGGAGCAGAATGACTTCCGGGATGTGACATTCCATATTTTCCGCACGATGTTCCTGATGGACGAGTTCCGGACGTGGGATAACGCGGGGATTGTCTGCCAGGCCTACCTGAAGTCAGCCGAGGCTGATTTGTTGGAGCTGCGTGACTACGCTGTCGAGCGCGGCACAGCCTTCTGGGTCCGCTTGGTCAAGGGCGCCTACTGGGACTACGAGACAATTATCTCTGCGCAGCGTGGTCATCCGTGTCCGGTTTGGCCATTTAAGCCGCTCACGGATGCCTGTTTTGAGCGCTGTGAGGACTTTTTGATCGAGAACTGGATGCATTTGCGCCCAGCGATTGCATCCCATAATGTCCGCTCCCAAGCCCGTGCTCAGGCGAAGGCCAAAGCGCTTGGTCTGCCTCCGCGGACGGTTGAGTACCAGGTTTTGTATGGCATGGGCGAGCCGATGGGCCGTGCACTGTGCGCAGCAGGCGAACGCGTGCGCGTCTATGTCCCATTTGGTGAGCTCCTCCCTGGGATGGCTTATCTTGTGCGCCGTCTCCTCGAGAACTCCAGTAATGACAGCTTTGTCCGCAAGGCGGGCGAGGCCATCGATGCAAGTATTTTGCTCGCATCCCCACACACGTTTGAAACTCCGGCGGCTCCCCAAGGAGCTGCGCCGGTTCTTACCGATGAGAGTGAATCCATGACCCCTTTTATCAATGAGCCTGAAGCTGATTTCGCACTGGTTGAGACACAGGATGCGATGCGTGCTGCCTTGAAGGCAATCCTGCCTGAGCTCGGTCAAGTTGTGCCGGTGGTGATCAATGGCATCCCGATGCAAGGGCGTGACATCGTGGACCGTGAGGATCCAAGCCATGCGGGAACGGTGGTTGCAAAGGTTGCTTACGCCACTCTCGATGATGCTGAGCTTGCGCTGACTGCGTGTAAGTCATCGTTTAGGCGCTGGCGTGATGTCCCGGTCACGGAGCGCGCGGATGTTTTGCGCCGTACTGCGGATGGGATGCGTAAGAACCGCTTTGTTCTGTCTGCTTGGATGGTGCGTGAGGTCGGGAAGCCGTGGCGTGAGGCCGATGCGGATGTCGCTGAGGCGATTGACTTTTGCGATTACTACGCAGCGGAGATGGAGCGTTTGGCAAACCCGCGCAAGCGTAATATTCCTGGCGAGTGGAATGAGTACTTCTACGAGAGCCGTGGTCCAGCGGTGGTGATTGCGCCTTGGAACTTCCCGCTGGCGATTCTTGCTGGGATGACGGTTGCGGCTCTGGTGGCTGGCAATCCAGTGATTATGAAGCCTGCCGAGCAGTCCAGCCGTATTGCGTATGAGCTGTATAAGCTGCTGATCGCTGCCGGGTGTCCATCGGATGTCCTTCAGTTCCTCCCCGGGGATGGCGAGGTCATCGGACCAAAGCTGGTCGGCGACCCGCGCACGGCTATCATTGCATTTACGGGTTCGCGTCCGGTTGGGCTGTCGATTATTCGCAGCGCTGCGGATGTGCATCCAGGGCAGCGTGAAATTAAGCGTGTTGTCGCCGAGCTCGGCGGTAAGAATGCGATTATTGTTGATGAAGATGCTGACCTTGATGAAGCGGTGCTTGGTGCGTTGCAATCAGCGACGGGCTTCTCAGGTCAGAAGTGTTCTGCATGTTCGCGTGTGTTGGTTGTTGGAACCGCGTATGAGCCATTTTGCGAGCGTCTAGCGGAGGCGGTCAAGACGATCAAGATTGGTCCGGCGGAAGATCCATCCACGACGATGCCTCCTGTGGTGGACCGTGATGCGCAGGCGCGTGTTCTCCGCTATGCGGATATCGCTAAGCGTGAAGGAAAGCTGCTTGGAGAGCAAGCGGTTCCAGCGGGGCTTGATGGCTGCTATGTGCCGGTTGTGATTGCGAAGGATTGCGATCCAAAGGGGCAGCTGTGTCAGGAAGAGGTCTTCGGTCCGGTGGTTGCGGTGATGCCTGTGGCCACGCTTGATGAGGCATTGGATATCGCTGATAACACCATTTATGCATTGACGGGTGGTTTGTATAGCCGTTCGCCGCAGAACATCGCCCGTGTCCGCCATGAGATGCGTGTGGGGAATCTGTACATCAACCGCAAGATTACGGGTGCGATTGTGGACCGTCAGCCATTTGGTGGTGCCCGGATGAGTGGTGTTGGTAGCAAGGCGGGTGGTCCGGATTATCTGTTGCAGTTCCTGGTGCCGAGGACGATTACGGAATCTGTGATGCGGCGTGGATTTGCTCCAAGCGAAGACTAAATTGGCATTCTGTTTGGTAGGTGCGGCCCCAGAGCGTAGTTCATTGCTCTATGGCTGCATCGTTTAAGATACGGCCGTGCTTGAAAGCGAATCGTTGCCCGCAAGCTGCACAAGGTAGTTAATGAATGGTAACTAGTGGTTATCCTGTGTCTTTGTTTGGACCCGGTCTATGTATCAGCGAATGTGCATGAAGCAACTCAAAAGCTTGGGTCACCGCCTGGTTCCTTTGCAGACAGTAATGAAGTAGTTGCTAGTATTTAAGTAACAGGTTATTTTAGTAAAACCTTTGGGTGGCATCGGTCTTAGGTTAGACGCTGTCTACGAGCGTGGGATGCAAATCACATAGCTCAAAAGCTCGATTCACAACGTGGTTACTTCGTAGACGGTAAGCAAGTCGTTGCGC
>CAIYBQ010000027.1 GCA_903924445.1 uncultured Armatimonadota bacterium
CGCACAATCTCCTGCGCCACAGGTCTCCCGCTGCGAGCCGCCAAGTTGGTGGCTGGACACAAAACACCGCGACATCACGCTGCTCCTCACGGGCATCAACCTCGACCGCTGCCACGTAACTCCGGCAAATCCAGGCATTAAGATACGCGCGGTGCGGCAGGGGCGAACGCCGACGCACTGTTTTGTTGACATCACGCTTGCGAAAAACGCCGTGCCGGGCATATACGCATTTTCCATCACCAACAAGGCCGGCAAAGCCACGCGGTTCACCTTTGAGCTGGTCCCGCAGGCCGCGAAGCGCATCGCGCCGCTTGGCACGGATGACAACCTCTACCTCATCATGCCGGATCGGTTTGCGGATGGCGATGCCAAGAACAACATCCCGAAAGGCATGGATGCCCTCTATGACCCAAAGCGCCCGCGGCACTTTCATGGCGGTGACTTTGCGGGGATACAGAACCGGCTTCCGTATCTAAAGGACCTCGGGATCTCCGCCATTTGGATGACACCCATCTACCAAAATGCATCCTTTATCGACCCTGCGCGTAAGTACGCGGGCGAGCCCGTGATCGATTATCACCTCTATGGTGCGATGGACTTTTACGCCATCGATCCGCATTTGGGCACGCCGGATGACCTTCGCAACCTCATCGCCGCCGCGCACAAAAGTGGCATTAAGGTGATGCAGGATCAGGTCGCAAATCACGG
Organism: uncultured Armatimonadota bacterium; assembly: GCA_903924445.1. Classification (GTDB taxonomy): domain Bacteria; phylum Armatimonadota; class Armatimonadia; order Armatimonadales; family Armatimonadaceae; genus CAIRTT01. The sequence goes on from CAIYBQ010000027.1 coordinate 709, forward strand.
CGGCACGTATCACCCGTGGGTGGACAATGCCCCGACGAAGACATGGCTGAACCCAAAGCGGGATAACACCTGGCAGCTGATGGATGTGATGTCGCCGGCGGCCAGCCGCAACATGGTGGATGGCGTGACGCGCGGGTGGTTTGGCGGATTTCTGCCGGATATGAATCAGGATGACCCTGACTGCGCGCGGTATTTGATACAGAATGCGCTTTGGTGGGTCGGGATGTTTGGTTTTGACAGCATCCGCCAGGACACGATTTCCTATGTGCCTCGGACATTTTGGCGCAAGTGGTCGGCTGCACTCAAGGCGGAGTTTCCGGGGATCACGCTCCTTGGTGAAGTGTTAAATGGAAATGCGGCATTTGTGTCCACATTTCAAAAGGGCAATTACGGGCCTGGCAAAGTGGATGCGGGCTTTGACACGCTGTTTGACTTTCCGGCGTACTTTGCGGTGCTAAATAGCATCCGGGACAACAACTGGCGCGGCTTTGCGGACACACTGGCGCATGACCTGTTGTATGAGGATGCCAATATTTTGGTCAGCTTTGCGGGGTTGCATGATACGCCGCGGCTTGCGGGCCGCCCGGAATATGGCATCGACCGTGTTCTGATTGCGTTGACGATTGCGCTCACGCTGCGCGGGATTCCGATGGTGTATTACGGGGATGAGCTTGGGCTTCCGGGCGGGGATGACCCTGACAACCGTCGGCATTTCCCGGGTGGATTTCCGGGGGATGTCCGTAGCGCGTTTTCGGCATCCGGGCGGACACCGGAGGAGGCGCGTATCCACGGGCATGTCCGTCAGCTGCTGACGTTGCGGAAGCGTGAGAAGTCGCTACGGACAGGTAAGGTGACGATTCTGACGGCGGACCAGACGGGCTTGCTGTTTGTGCGTGAGGCAAAGGGTGCAAAGCCGGTGCTGGTGGCGATTCGTGGGCGGATTCCAGCCCGGATGCCGGCGATTGAGGTTATTGGCGCGCCGAAGGTGCGTGGGTGGAAGCCAGTCTTTGATGGCACATTTAGCGAGCTTGGCCCAAAGGGCTTGACGTTGGCATTTGGGCATTTGCCGGTGGCTGTGTATGTGGGTGAGTAGGACGTTTTAGAGGTTTGGGTGTAAGGGCTCGGCAACGCCGTTGGTTTCTGCTCGCGGGATGGATGTTCCTCACGTAATACGCTGAGTTCGTACAACCTGATTGCGCTTGGCTGAGGATGTTTTTATACACGAGGACATCAAGAAAAGAAATCTCTGTGTAGGGGCGGGCTGCCACGCCCGCCCGGCGTTACAGGATTCTACGTTGTTTACGGATTTGTGACTTACTTCTTGAAAGTCTGATAGTAACCAACAGGGGTGAAGCGGGTTTCCATATCTACTTTGCTGTTTTCATCGATTCCCGGTTCACCAACAAAACCCATTCTGGCGCTTCCGAGGTGAAACTGTGTCCTCTTGTAAGCCGATATTGGCAGCTCCTCAACTTTGCCATCACTCCAAGCCACTAAGTAGTGTCCTTCTGGCTTCGTCGATCCGGAACCTGTTTTGTAAACGGTTGAATTAGAACGCACGTATGTGTCGGTGTACAACCAAACATCACGTTCACCCGGGCCAGGGAACACGGGTCTTGGTTTTCCATCTGGACGTGGGCTACGATAGGCCCACAAATAACCGAAGCCAAAATCGGTGCTGTCGAAGGTATCGCTTTTCTTGCGATCTGGCGTGTCAAAGCAGTCGGCTGTCACTCTGGTCGATTCAGGCCATTTTTTGGTGAATTCAATTAGCCAGCGAGGGTCATCTGGAAAGCGCTGATTCTTGTCAGCATACGCCCGAATCGCCCCTGCGAGCCGCCGAAAATCATCCTTTGCATCTCCCTGAAGATTGGTGAGACCATCTGGATTCAGCTTCAATCCGGTGATTGGGATAGCTCGTCCATCCTGATACCTGTCCATCCATCGACCAGTTTTGGCTAAGTAAAGTCGAATACCAATGGTAGTCACAGCGATTGGCAGAAGTAGCAAGGCAGTGAACAGCAAACGCTTCTTGGTTTTAGTCACGGTTATTCTCCTGAATGCCAGTCAATGGAAATGCTTATGCTGTTAGAGGATAAAGTCCCTATCTAAGCGGGGTCTGCCACGCCGGCCTCGAGATATCGAAACTGAGAATTATGTCGCGGCTTTCCGTTAGGAATTAATGATCCAAAACGACAGGAGGGAGCAGCGGCACGCTGACATCCTTCATGGTCACTTCTTGGTTGGAGGATAACCAGGAGGGCTGCCCCCTTGAAGTACGAATCGGGATTCGACAGCGACTTTGCTGTTTTCATTGATTCCTGGCTCACCATCAAAACCCATACTGGCACTTCCAAGATGAAACTGTGTTCTCTTATATGCCGATAATGGCAACTCCTCTACTTTGCCATCACTCCAAGCCACCAAGTAATGTCCTTCTGGCTTTGATGCCGCTGAGCCGGTTCTGTAAACAGTCTGATTGGCACGCATGTATGTATCTGTGAACAGCCAAACATCGCGTTCACCGGGACCCGGAAAAACAGGTCTTGGTTTTCCATCAGGGCGTGGACTTCGATAAAACCACATATAACCGAAGCCAAAATCGGAGCTGTCGAAGGTATCGCTTTTCTTGCGATCTGGAGTGTCGAAGCAGTCGGCTGTCACTCTGGTCGATTCAGGCCATGTTTTGGTGAACTCAATTAGCCAGCGAGGGTCATCTGGAAAGCGTTGATACTTGTCAGCGTAAGCTCGAATCGCCCCAACAAGCCGCCGAAAATCATCCTTTGCATCTCCCTGAAGATTGGTGAGACCATTGGGATTTAGCTTCAATCCGGTCACTGGGATGACTCGTCCATCCGGCAATCTTTCTAACCACTGACCTGTTTTAGTTAAGTAAATTCTAACCCCAACGGTAATCACCGCATTGGAAGAAGTAGCAAGGCAGTGAACAGCAAACGCTTCTTGGTTTTATTCACGGTTATTCTCCTGA
>CAIYBQ010000028.1 GCA_903924445.1 uncultured Armatimonadota bacterium
TCGATAGCCGACAGCCTAAAAACAGAGGTTGAGGCGCAATTTGCGCATGGTGAATCTCTCACCTGTGTGGAAGTTCAACGAGTTTCACTCGTGGAGCGCTACGCAGGTGGACTGTTCTGGGATGAATTCGGTGAGGTTCACCCGACGTCCTTTACGCGCCTCCCTGAGCTTGGATCCGAACGGGAGCTCCCCGCTGAACCCTACGCCCTTTTTACATGGGGCGGTGGCATTGATCGCTCACGGGATGAACATCTCGAAGGCGAATATGTAGTCCATCAAGCCGATGACAACTCGATTTGGGTGCTGTTTTTCGAAGATCTGGATGCCGCTGAGAAGGTTCTGATGGAATACATCGAGGCAACAGACAGACAAGCAGAAATTCGGCGGACACGTGCTGTGTCGCTGGATTCCGGACAAAATGTCCGATTTTATGCAGCTGATGGTACTTGGCAGGATTTGCTCAGGGACGATTATCTGGGTCGCATATCACCCAACTAAGCATTGGGGCCCGTCAATCCAGTAATCGCGATCTGAGGTCATGAAGACCGAAAGTAGACAGAACCTCCACATAGATCATTGACGTTAGGCTTCTTGCGAACACCTAACGTCAACTATGACCGTGACCCTCACGGGCAGTCACCAAGATTAAGGCTTGTAGGTACCTGTCTCGCTGACCTTGTCGCATTCTGCAACACTAGGAATCGGACGCCCCATCATCGTGTAGATTTGCTCGATCTGCGACTTACCTGCAGTGGCTTGCTCGTTGCCCTTATCGGCCTTGATGGCATTCCGATAGTCCGACAGCGCAGCCCGGTACTTCACACGCTGACCAGCTTTTGCATCCTCGTTGGTACGATAATCGCCACGAACCGCATAGGCAGCGGCCAGTTTTTTCTTGTCGCCGGATGCCTTCGCATCGGCGATGGCTTTGTCCATCTCTGGAGTTGGAGACAATGGCGCGTATGCATCACCATCAGCAGCTGGTGCCTGTGGAGTTCCAGCCACAGCAGCAGGCGCGGTAACTTCAGGGGCCTTTGTTTCAGCTTCTGGAGCAGCCTTCTTGCCAGGGCCATCTTGCGCACATCCAAACGTAACGAATGCTGCCAATGCAGCAAAGGAATATGTCAGTGACTTTGTCATACCCAAGTTTACCTTGTGGAAGGGGCCAATTTCGCGTGATATAGTCTCTCTTCGTGGAGTGATGTCCGAGTTGGTCGAAGGAGCACGATTGGAAATCGTGTAGGCGGGTAACCGTCTCGTGGGTTCGAATCCCACTCGCTCCGTTCCCTTTACAGGCGAATGAAATTAAGTAACTACCCAAGATGGCGGCGTCCTCTGGTGGTGATGATTATCGTTCCCCTCATGGTAGTCGCATCGACGACTGCCTTGTACTACGGCAACCTACACCGGTTGTCGGCAGTCGACCGAATCACTGACCTAGACTCAATCAACGTTGCAGAGCAGTCACGAGTTCTCGTATTTGCCCCCCACTGTGATGATGAAACGTTGGGCGTCGGTGGCCTGATGAAAACATTGAAGGACGCCAAGACACCAGTCAGGACAGTTTTTTTCACGAACGGTGATGGATTTCGCATCGCAGCCCAGTTTCATCTCAAGAAATTGAATCTTGACCCAGCAGACTACTTGGCGTTTGGTGAAGCACGGCAAAAAGAAGCGCTGGCATCGGCAACGCTTTTGGGGCAATCGGCCAGCGATGTCAGATTTCTCGGATACCCGGATCAGGGGTTACTCGCGATGCTGGTAGCGCCGGGTCAGAATCCAGAAGCATTCAGACCGACAACGACAAAATCAGCAAGCGTTCCGTACATCAGGTCAGCAGCATCCGGTCTGTCACATGTACGCGAGAGCGTTGTTTCAAGTGTGCAGCAACAGCTTGCAGACTTAAAGCCTACCGATGTTTATGTGACACATCCCTTGGATGACCACAGCGACCATGCAGCATCCCCGGTGTATGTTCAGCTAGCCATCGACCGCGGTGTCAAAAACGGTGATTTCCCTCGCCCTCGGGTCCATTGGTATCTTATCCATCGCGGCGATTGGCCGCTCCCGCAAGGTGACCACCCCGAACGCTGGCTGGTTCCACCACCGGCTATTGCGGAGTGTGGCAATCAATGGCAGTCGCTCTCATTGTCACAAAACGTTTTCCGGGCAAAGCGTGCCGCGCTCCATGCGTATTCCTCTCAGATCAATGTGATGCAGCGGATGTTACTGAGTTTTTTACGAAAAAACGAAATCGTAACGTCTGGCGATGCGCCTGCAATCGTTAGTCAAGGCTCGATAGAACCCGTCGGTGACAATGTCGCCCGATTTGCAAACCCAAGTGCCGACATTGCCGGACTCAATGCTGAGATTGTTGGTCCAAGTTTGGTTGTGCGTACAACGATGGCTGGACCGTGCAGCCCGGCCATCGATGCCTTCCTGACCGTCGTAACATCGGATGACAAACGCTCAAATGCTTATCGAATCAAGCTGCCCCGCCCTCAGTTGCTGGAAACCCAACAGGAAATAGCGACGACCATTGCACTAAGCAAGCTGCGAATTGACGCATCCACCGTAACTGTCGCCATCGGAGTCTCGACGTATGCTGCCGAAGGTCTGCTCATAGATCGTTCGGCATTCCACTTTGTGAACCTTCCAACCACAAGTGTCCAGAATGCAGGGCATTCTGATGCAAAATCGCGTTAACGCCGACAATCAGGAATCAGATGACAACAGATCGCCGGGGACGCTGGAAGCCAAACTTTTCTGGACGCTTCATGATGAGGCGCGCGGGTGAAAAAGAAAGCGTTGTCCTTGGAATAATCTGTGCTGCGGACATGCTATCGACGTTGTTCTGGGTGATGTCCGGACAGGCGCAAGAGGCAAACCCTATGCTTGGGTGGACCTTTAAAGGGCATCCAATCGTCTTTGTTGTTATCAAGTGCCTTGCTTGCATACCAGCACTCGTCCTCGCACCTAGACTTGCACAATCACAACGAAAATTTACGGAATGGTTGTTACGAATAGTCATTGTTTCGTACATCGCTTTGTACTTTGGCTTTGCGAAATTCTGATCCCTCCTGAATCCACTGCTCAGAGTGTTCGATTGGCAGCTGATGTACCTGCTGGGTCTTCTCCATGCAGGACTCGAGGGTGATCATGGAGAATTTCCATCTAGGTCTAAAGGAGGCCATAGATGGCAAGAAACGGCAAAACCGGCATCGGCATTATCGGATTTGGCGGCATCGCACAAGGTGCCCACATGGGAAATTACCTGAAGCAGGCAGACACCTGCGAGGTCATTGCGATCGCGGATGTCGCAGAGGAACGTCGTGCGCAGGCGAAGGATAAGTTCGCTGTCGAACATATTTTAGAGGATTATCACAAGCTCCTCGCGATGCCTGAGATTGATGCAGTCTCTGTTTGTACGCCCAACGGTTGGCACAAGCAGATCACAATCGATGCGCTCCGTGCTGGCAAGGACGTCCTATGTGAAAAGCCGATGGCGATGAACGCATCCGAGTGCCTTGAGATGATCAGTGCATCTAAGGAAACCGGTAACAAGCTGCAAATCGGCTACAATATGCGCTTTTCGCCAGGTGCCCAGTCCCTCAAGCGTGCCATCAATCAAGGCATGATGGGCGACATTTATCATGCGAGCGCCAAAGCGATGCGCCGCCGTGGAGTTCCAACCTGGGGCGTGTTTATCGACAAGGAAAAAAATGGCGGCGGCCCGCTCATCGATATCGGCGTTCACATCACCGACATGACACTCTGGCTTATGGGACATCCAAAGCCGGTGACGGTCTCTGGCCGCGCCGATGCCTTTATTGCGCGGCGGGGCGATGTCGTTGGCATGTGGGGACAATGGGATCCAAAGAAGTACACCGTTGAGGACTTCGCGACGGCAATGATTCGTTTTGAAGATGGCAGAACCATGCACCTCATGAGTTCATTTGTCGCCAACATCGACCGTGAGCACTTTGATACCCAGCTATACGGAACCGGTGCAGGTGCGTTCTTTGATGCGAATGCTGGACAGTACACGATGTATCGTGAAGAGTTCGGTACATTGACAGACACGACGGCCGGGTGGCTACCAAAGGTCGAATCAACGCATGGCGAAGAGATTCGGATGTTCATCAAGGCCGTCCAAAACGACCTGACAATCGAAGAAGTAGGCGCTGCGACCGGCGAACAAGCCCTGATGGTGACACAGATTATCGATGGCATCTTCCGTTCTTCTGAAGAGGGCCGCGAAGTAACTATCAGCTAATTCGTGGAAAGGTCTGCGTATGCATTCAGATTCGAAGTGTATGCGCAGACCTAGCTTCCATGTCGCTGTTCAAGAGCGATAAGTGATTGTGGAACCCTAAAGTCCATATGTTCTTCACGAACAATGATGGGTTCAACACTGGAAGCTTGAAAAGCGTTGATGCGGGCGACCACACTCTGGATGACCTCTTCTGGCGCACTCGCTCCCCCGGTCACCGCAACCACAGAGGCTCCCTCTAGCATTGCATCTGATATCTCATCCGGGCCATCGATGAGATAGGCTTTGACCCCCATACCCTCAGCAACACTGCGGAGAGACTTTGAGTTACTTGATGTTTGTGATCCAACCACGAAACAAACATCCGCCGTACGGCAAACTTCCTTGATCGCATCTTGGCGATTCTGCGTTGCGTAGCAGATATCTGACGTCGGTGGATCCTGAATCCGTGGAAACTTTGCCTTGAGGGAATCTACGATGCACCGGGTTTCATCAATGGAAAGTGTCGTCTGCGTCAGGTAGATGAGTGCATCGTTGCCTGGATCAGCGAGGGCTGCGACTTCCTCCAAATTTGTAACCAAGTGAAGCTGACCGGGTGCTTGTCCAAGGGTACCGATGGTCTCAACATGCCCATGATGGCCGATGTAAACAACTCCAAAGCCCTTCTTGAGGTACTTTCGTACTTCAAGGTGAATCTTGGTTACAAGCGGACACGTGGCATCAAGAATTTGAAGGGAACGACTCTCAGCGACAGCATAGTCCGCAGGTGCACTGCCATGTGCGCTAAACACAACGAGACTGCCAACCGGGACATCGGTAAGGTCATCGGTGAAAACAACACCGCGTGCCTTAAGGCTATCGCAGACGGGTTTGTTGTGGATAATCTCGTGTTTTACATAGAGAGGTGCACCAACGACAGCGAGGGCCCGTTCTACTGTATCGATTGCACGGTCGACGCCGGCACAAAACCCACGTGGTCCGGCCATCAGAATCTTCATGCCGCGATTATACCTATTCGGGGGTGTTCCCCTGTGCAATGTAGACTACATCCGGGGCTTCAACGAGCAAATCCCGCTGATCCAGCACCGCTATCGTTTCGTAGGGTATGCGCTTAAGGCGTTCAACGGTGATCGCCCACAGTGGCAAGCCAGCACGCTTTAAGGTGCGTTTCGCAGTAAGGTTGCTGAGTAATACCAGTTGAGGCAATGCTTTATCGACGGTCGTTTGCCGTGCGACAGTGACATCGCTGTCGACGTAAACCAATGATGTAATCATTAGCCGCCCCGAAGACAGCTCGATTAAATAGACAATGTCCATCAGACTGGTTGCAAGATGAGAAGCAAACGCATCGGCATCGCATCCCGACAGGGTCACACATCGATAACCGGTCTTAGGATCAGCGGGCGTGACAGCAATCATCCATGCCTCGGTGCCAGCAAATCGTTCAGCTAACCGAATAACGGCCCCTGGGCCTGGTGCTCTGACGTAAATCCGCTTGTGATGTTGCATTCAAACACCAGAATACCGGCTTTGTCGCATCTGCCGGAACCTCCTCGTGGCGATCACCGTATGAGATGTAAGCACGATGTCAAGAATTTATGCCCTGCGTGGTATAGTTCGTGCACCTTTCGTGTATGAATTGGCGTTTCATCCAGCAGCACTGCTCCTGGTTGCAATGGAGGCGTTTGATTGAATCGACGGATAGCCGGATGGCTTCTCATCGCAGCGATAATCGGGTTGACACTGGTGTCATTACGCCCGTTTCTACGCATGCCTTTTGGTGTGGCAGCGCCCCGCGAGGTGGCAATCGGTCAGCTTTACGACAAGCTTGACAGTGATGCGTCCATCATTCAGGAAGTCACTATCAAGAAAAACACGCTTACTGGTAAGTTCACACCCAATGTAGCGGGCTCAGCTGGCGAATCCAATGAGTTCTACGTGATTCTCCCTAACTCGGGCGACTTGGTAAACACGCTTACCGACAAGCTCCATGCAAAGGGAATCAACGTTCGCGTTGAGCAAGATAGCTTCACAGATGTCCTTACCAGTTTTGCACTGAGTGCACTGCTGCCATTGATTGTAATGGTGTTGGTCTGGGTCATCTTCTTTAGGCCGATGCAGGGCAACAACAACCAAGCGATGAGCTTTGGTCGTGCTAAACCGCGTCGCCCAGCCGAAAACAGCCAACGTGTGACATTTGATGATGTTGCCGGTGTTGAAGAAGCCAAGCAAGACTTGATGGAAATCGTAGAGTTCCTTAAAAACTCGCGTAAGTTCCAAGCACTTGGCGCAAAGATTCCAAAGGGAGTTCTCCTTCTAGGCCCTCCAGGTACTGGTAAGACATTGCTTGCCCGTGCGGTCGCAGGCGAGGCTGGCGTCCCCTTCTTCCATATCAGTGGAAGTGACTTTGTTGAAATGTTTGTCGGTGTCGGTGCAAGCCGCGTCCGTGATCTCTTCGAAACCGCCAAGCAGAACCGGCCATGTTTGATTTTCATTGATGAAATCGATGCGGTAGGACGTCAGCGTGGTGCGGGTTGGGGTGGCGGTCACGATGAGCGTGAGCAGACACTCAACCAGCTGCTCGTCGAGATGGATGGCTTTGACCCTAACGCGGGCGTCATTGTGATTGCTGCGACAAACCGTGCAGATGTCTTGGATCCTGCTCTACTACGTCCGGGTCGCTTCGACCGCCGTGTCATGGTAGATGCGCCAGATGTCAAGGGACGGGAAGCTATTCTCAAGGTTCATACCAAGGGTAAGCCGATCGCTCCTGAAGTCAACCTGACTACACTTGCAAAGCTAACGCCTGGTTTTTCGGGAGCCGAGCTTGCAAACCTTCTGAACGAGGCTGCACTGCTTGCCGCACGTAAAGACAAGCGTCAGATTGACATGATCGACCTTGAAGATGCGATTGACCGTGAGCTCATGGGCCCTGCCCGCAAGAGCCGTGTACGTTCGAAGGACGCCCTTACCAAGGTGTCTGTACACGAAGCCGGCCACGCGATTGTTGGTGAACTCCTCGCACATGCAGACCCGGTTCATAAGGTAACCATTGTTGCGCGCGGCCAGGCCGGTGGTGTGACGATCAACCTCCCGGATGAAACACGTGAGGGTCGCACCAAGGGTGAGTTTGAAGACATCATAGCGATGGCACTCGGTGGACGTATCGCAGAGCTCCTCGTCTATGGGGAGATCAACACAGGTGCGTATTCAGACTTGTCGCAAGTGACACGGATTGCCAAGGCTATGGTGTGTGAGTACGGCATGAGTGATCGGTTGGGAAATCGACGTTTTGGTCGTGCAGCTGGGTCTCCATTCATGGGCCGTGACTTCGGCGGCGATGAGTCTGACTACTCTGAAGAGATGGCACGCATTGTCGATGAGGAAATCTCGACGATCATTGACCGTAACTATGCACGCGCCGAGCAGATTCTGACAGAGAACAGGCATCTATTGGATCGTCTTACGGCCGAGCTGTTGGACAAGGAAACCCTTGACCGGGATGACTTCCTTGCTCTCATCCAAGATGCAGTTGTACCGGCGACAGGAGGGCGAGCTCCAAAGCCTCCTACTCCACCAATGCCTCCAACGGCGCCTCCACCACCGATGAGCGATGCGTCTGCTTCCGATGACGCACCAGTGGGCACACCGCAGAGGCTGGAGCCAGGGCTGGCTTAGCTGGAGATCAATCTATGGACCGGGCATCTACCCGGTCCGTTTCTTTTTGGCGGTACCATGCGGTATGCCATTGGAACGACAGATTGCAGCTTACCGACTAAATAGAATCGTCCGAACGCCCTATTCGGAGGTCTACCTCATCTGGGATAACCAAAACAGAATTGGCCAGATTGATATCCACTATGCGCACCAAACGGTGTACGCAACGCTCGTTCTGGAACAAGAGCTGGAAGTTGCCGCAGAAGAAGGATTAATCGCTCAGATTGATGAGCAAGTAGTGCAGGCATACTTGCCTAACTTTGACCGTGAGGACTTCCTCGTAACTGTTTTTCGTGGCGAAGAAATTAGTAACTATACAGACACATCAGGCTCATCTGAGGATGACATTGATGAGATGCAAGAATAAAAATCCGGGAGTCAAACGAGTCGACTCCCGGATTTTAAGCTAAGTCTCGGAAGACTATGTTCCGCGGGAAACGTTTGACAGTGCTGGCTTGATCGGATGGTCATTCGTCGCGATTGGACCCGTTAGTGTCGCACCGGTGGTCTGAAGAAATGCCACGGCTCGATTGATCTCATCTTGATCGCCAATGAGAGCCAGCTCCATCGTCCCGCCGCCCGCAGTAACCATCGCCTGACGGACAATGAAATCAACTGCAAACTGCTTGGAGAGCGTTGAGAGAAACGGTGACGATGCGACCACTGCATTGAGCGCAGCTTGATATACCAGCGTTACTTGCATTCCACTACTTCCTTGGCACTACGGCGAGAGCCGTGAGTGTTTATCTGATGTTTATTCTACA
>CAIYBQ010000029.1 GCA_903924445.1 uncultured Armatimonadota bacterium
GCTTGCGAGGAGGCGATCCACTTGGCGTGCGTAGGCATCCGGGCGGGTATCGGCGACAAATGCTTTCATCTCATCCGGTGTTGGCGGGATGCCCGTAAGGTCCAGAGCCGCGCGGCGCAAGAGGGTTCGCTTGTCGGTGTCCGGGCTTGGCTTCAGACCAAAACGTGACATCCCGGCATAGATAAACGCATCAACCGGATGTGAACTCCACGTTTTTCCCAGCTGTGATGTCGGCAGCGAAGGGCGCTTCGGTGCGATGAAAGCCCAGTGCTGCTCGTATTTGGCACCGGACTTTATCCATTGCGTGATGGTTTGAATTTCTTTAGATGTGAGTGGATGCCCTGTTTCTGCGGGCGGCATTTGCAGGCTTCCACCAGTCAGGGTAATCCGCTTAACAACGCCACTTGCGAGTGGGTTGCCAGGGATGATGGCTGCGAAGCCACTTGCCGCTGGCTTGAGGGCCGCCGGCGTGTCGAGACGCAAGCCTGCTTTACGCGCAGCATCATCTGGGCCGTGACAGGAAAAGCACTTGGCAGACAGGATTGGAAGCACATCCGAGCGGTAGCTGACACGCTTGGGAACTGCCAACCCGCGCGATGCACCACCGACCTGAGACCCGGCGGGTGGCTGGGCGATGGCGATGGCGGCCGTCCCGGCGGCGAGGAAGAGTGTAAACCCGATGGCAGTGTTGCCTGCAAGCAGCTTCATGCCACATTACACTCTGTTTGCTCAGGCATTTGCAACCACGACTTTGCCGCTGCCGGCATCAGGCAAACTGATGTAACGCGTTACGAGTGCATCAGGTTGTGGAGCGCGCTGGTAATGTCCGGGAATGCAAACGCGTAACCAAGCGACTTAGCACGCTCGGCCGACACGCGCTGGCTGACGAGAAGCGCATCCGCGAACTCGCCAAGGAGAAGCTTTAGCGCCCAGGATGGCACCTTAAGCGCCGCTGGCTTTCGCAGCTCACGTCCAATCGCAATCGCCATTTCCTTCATCGTCGAACATCCCGGCGCAACCGTGTTCACGGCACCCGACCATTGCTCTTCCTCGATGGCTGCGATGAACATCCCGACAACATCATCAATATGTACCCACGGAACCCACTGGGTCCCGGGGCCAAGCGGGCCGCCAAGGCCAAGGGTGTAAGGGGAGAAAGGCAGCATCGGAGGTTTGATCAGTGCCTGTAGCATCCCGGCATCGCGTGACAGCACCGGCCCAATACGGAAGCAACATACACGGCTTCCTGTTCCGCGCGCGGCGCTTGCTGCCGTCTCCCATTCACGTGCGACATCCGCGAGGAAAGTCTTGCCTACCGGGCTGCTCTCAGTGAGGACGGTGTCCCCGCCATCTCCATAAATGCCCACAGCCGATGCCTGCAAAAGGACACGTGGCTGCGCCTCGACAAGCATCTGAGTTGTACGGACACGGCTGTCACGGATTTCCTGTTTGTAAGCATCCGTCCACGTACCGCCCGCCATGCTCGCACCGGTGAGATTGATCACCGCGCTTGCGGCGCCAACGGCAGGGTGCCATGTGTGTTCAGCATCCCAGTGGAAGTAGCGGACATTCGGCATCTGCATCGGCTGGTCGGGATACCGCGTGATGATATCTACGGAGTAGCCTTTGTTCTGGAGCTTTGGGATGAGCGCGGAGCCTACGAGGCCGGACCCACCGGCGATGACAATATTCACAAATGCGATGTCCTGTCTGTCTGCAAGAAAACGGGTTTGGGCTAGTTGGCACTCTCGGGAGTGGCTGTGTACTGGGCGAGCTGCGCGATGTGATACGTGTCGTGTGCGAGGACGAGGGTGGCGATGTCCTTGACCGTAATCGTACCGACTTCTGGGCGGATACCACTGCGCTCAAAGGCATCGTTTGGAAGGGATGCCAAATACGCTGTCAGCGCCGCGCGTCCGGTTGCGAACTTCTCGAGGCTAACCTCCACCGGGGTGGTTGCGTAGTTGTTCAGCTCTGCCATTTCACCTTCATCGATGTTTGGAAGCACGGGGGAGTCTTCCTGCACGAGGCGCTGAATACGCTCAAGCCAGATTGGCTCCCAGTCGGCGAGGTGCGCAAGGACCTCACGCAAAGTGAAGTAATCGGGTCCCTGATCCTGGTCTGCGATTGCATCCGGGATGTTCGCGCAAAAGCGGGCAATAATCTTGGGGCTTGCGTTCAGGGCGTGATCGATGAGGTATTTGCGTACGTAAGGGGGCATTGTGAATGCGTCGCTTTCAATTGGTTATACCCGATGGCTTGTTCCCCGCACGCGAAGAAAGGCTAATCAGGTTTTTGAAGTGGGTGGATGATGGCCTCGATTGCCGGAAGCGTGTCCATCAGGAGCTCCTGTTGCTCAGGCCAGAAAAGCAGTGGTAGCGGACCGGAGACCGGAAACCACTCGGTTACGTAGGCAACGTGCGGATCGGTTGGAATCGGGTTTACCTGCGTCGTGGTGTACAAATAATAGTACGTGGTGATCCACCGCCGGCGGTCAAAGCTGAGGCGACTCTTTTTGCCCAGACTTTTGATGTAAGAGAGCTGGGAAAACCCTGCTTCCTCCCAAATCTCGCGGCGGGCCGCTTGCTCGAGCGTTTCGCCTTTATCGACGCCACCTTTCGGGAGGACATAGCCTTCGCCATCTCCCTCACCGCGGACGAGGGCCACGAGCCAGCTCCCATTTTCGGAGCGAACAATGATGCCACCTGCACTGGTGCGATTTCGGGTGCCTTTTGGCTTGACAAACCAGCTTTGATCAACAGACAAGAAAAACCACCTCTTTGTGGCATGCAGCACTGCACACGCACAAGAGTGCAGTTTACAGGTTCCCCGACGTCGAATTCACGCGGTTACGACCTGAAACTAGTATATTTCGCGGATGTTTCTATTGATGTGGTGCTCTGGGGTCACCACTAATTAGCGCTTTGTCGCTGCTAGATGCCTGCCGCTTGGCCATCACAGCGAGGATCTGACCCAAACGCATACGCCCCATCAGGCAAAACCTGCATCAGCTGTGCCGCAGAACCATGTGCCCAAGGGCCGATCAACCGTACATCGTGCCCACGTTCTTTTAGTGCCGTAACGATGCTTTCATCCACACGATTTTCAATCTCAAGGATGCCATCCCCAGTTTCTTCATTGCTCAATGCGCCAGCCGTGCTGAGGTGCTGCCAGCGCGGTGCTTCCACTGCTTGTTGAACATCCATTTTGAGGTCGACGGCACTTACGAGCAGCTGGAGATTCGTCTGAACCTGTACGTGCCCGCCGGGTGTTCCACCCACATACGCCAAGCGGCCATCCAAATGCGTCGCGAGCCATGCATTCAGCGTATGCGCCGGACGCTTTCCGGGCGCGATGCAGTTTGGTGACATTTGGTCGAGGGAGAAACCCGTCAGCCGGTTGTTGAACAGCACGCCTGTGCCCGCCGGCATCCACGCAGAGCCAAAGTTGTGGAAGATGCTTTGAATCCACGAGGTGGCATCACCGGCATCATCCACGATGACAAAGTACGTCGTATCCGACCCTTCATTCGGGAGTGCGATATGTGTTCCGGCGGCAAGAAACGGATCGATCTCAGCGCGGCGCCGAGAGATGTACATCGTGTCAAAGAGCTGTTCAACCGCAATATCCCGCCATTCCGGGTCTCCGAGGAAGCGGTTGCGGTCGGTAAAGGCAAGCTTCTTCGCTTCGACCAGGAGGTGGGTACGCTGCGCATCGGGGAGATCTGCAAGGGGATAGCCATCCGCGAGGAGCAGCTCTTCGATAAGGACCATCCCCTGGCTTGGCGGCGGTTGCCCGTGCACAATCAGGTCGCGGTAGCGCCCGGCAAGCGGTGGGAGGATGCGGGTTTTGTGCCGTGCTAGGTCATCGTGGGAAAACCAGCCACCGGATGTCTCGACGATCAAATTTGCAACACGCCCGCCGTAGAAGCCCGCGCGGCCATTTTGAGCGATGTCTTCCAGCGTTGTGGCTAGCTCCGGTTGCCGAATGATGTCACCAAGGCTGACATTTACTGGGATGCCGAGGCTGTCAAGGGATGCATGTGCACTGAGCAGCGCCCGGTGATCGCGAACCTTTTTAAGCAGTGTTGGACCCGCTGGAAAGCCATCGCGTGCATACGTAATCGCGGGTGCAAGCAGCGTGGCGATTGGAAGGCGGCCATGCAATGCGTGGGCGGCAAACCAGGTTGAGACAAGACCCGGGATGGTGGCAGATTGATGGCCATGGAGGGGGATGCCGCCGGGGAATGCATCCGATGTCGCTCCATGCGGTGCTTCACCACTGCCATTGAATGCCATGTTTGTGCGCGATGCTGCGTGGTGGTGGATACAAAACGCATCCCCGCCGAGGTGGCTGTTCCACGGTTCTACAACGGAAAGGACGGCGCTTGCTGTGATGGCTGCATCGATGCAGGATCCACCGCGGGCCAGAATCTGCAGGGCTGCGGAGACGGCGAGGGGCTGGCTTGCGGCAACCCCTGCCCGCCCTGCGACGACGATGCCGCGGTGTGTTTGCATGGTTTACTCGGCTGACAAGGTCCGGATCTTAGCGGCCCATTCTTCCGCGCGGTCATGGGCATCGGCGAGCGTTGCGCCTTCGGCCCGGACTCTGAAGATAGGCTCCGCCGCATCCGGGAGGGCAAGGACCCACTCGTTGGCGGACTTGATCAACCGGACGCCATCGATGAGCTCGACGTTTTGGTCGGACTCTTGCGCTTCCACGGTCAGTGCACGCATCACAGCACCCTTACGTTGCCACGGACAAGGAACTTCATGCTGCGCCATGTAGATGCTTGGAAGCTCCGCGACTACCTCGTGCAGAGGTTTTTGCAGCCAGCTAAGCATCTCTAGAATCTTCGCTAGTGCAAATGGGCCATCGAAGGCTGGATGGAACTCAGGGAAGATGAACCCGCCTTGCATGTCGCCTGCGAAGGCGATTTTTTCATTTGGGATGGATGCAAGCGTCATCATGTAGCGTGGGTCGGTCTTTGTGCGGATGACCGAGCCACCGCGTGCCTGGACAACGCTTTCGACGGCGCTTGGCGCGGTCACAGGAACTGCGATCCGGGCACTTGCCTTGGTCTGGGCGACCAGGCTGGTGACAGTTGCGAGGAGGCGCCCACGGTTTAGCTGATTTCCAATCGCATCGACGATTTCAATACGCTCGCCATCCGTGTCGAACAATACGCCAAGATCTGCACCCAGCGTGCGGACCACTTCCGCGAGGCGGTCTGCATGCGCCATCCGCTCATCACGGGTGCGCGGCGTCCGCCGCCAGTCGGGGTAGGCATTTAAAGCGATGACATCGCAGCCGAGGCGGCCAAGCAGCTCTGGGAGCACACCCGCCA
>CAIYBQ010000030.1 GCA_903924445.1 uncultured Armatimonadota bacterium
AGTCTACCTTTTCATGCCGATGTCGGAGCGATGAAATCCCGAGGTGGTTAAAGGTAAACTGCTCGTGAAAGTCTTCACAAAGTTAGCTGGAAAACCAATGAGCCCAACCCTGCTGCACCGCAAGCTGTCCACATCTGCGATCTCGGACATTTACACAAAAGTGATGGAAGGGAAGCGCCTCAGCTTTGATGACGGCGTGCGTCTTTGGAAGCATCCCAGCCTCACCGATGTCGGAGCACTTGCCAACTTGGTGCGCGAAACAAAGAACGGCAACGACACGTTCTATGTGCGGAATCAGCACATCAACTACTCAAACATCTGCAACAAGGGCTGCAAGTTCTGCTCATTCTATGCACAAAAGGGCGGTCCAGACCCGTACCGCATGACCATGGATGATGTCCGTGCTAAGCTTGAGCGGACAAAGCATCTCCCAGTCACCGAAATTCACATGGTCGCGGGCATTGATAAGAAGCTGCCCTACCAGTACTACCTTGACTTGCTCGATACTGTGCATGCCATCCGCCCAGATGCCCACATCAAGGCATTCACAATGGTCGAGCTCATCCACATCCAGAGTATTGCGGGCAAACCGATGACCGAAATGCTGCTCGAGCTCAAAGCCCATGGTCTGGCGAGTCTCCCGGGTGGCGGTGCGGAAATCCTCACCGACCGTGTCCATGACCTCCTCTTCCAGCGCAAGGAAACAGCAGCCGAGTGGCTTGAAACCGCTAAGACTGCGCATCGGGCCGGCCTGCCGACGAATGCCACGATGCTCTACGGACACATCGAGACCGTCGAAGAGCGGACCATCCACCTCATGAAGCTTCGCGAGGCCCAGGATGAAACCGGTGGCTTTTTTACGTTTATTCCACTGGCCTTCTCAAGCCCGGGAACCCAGCTCGAGCACATCCCACCGACAACCGGTGAGCTTGACCTGCGCGTCATCGCAGTCAGCCGCCTGATGCTCGATAACTTCCCGCATATAAAGGCTTTCTGGATGATGTGTACACCGCCGGTCGCCCAGAGTGCGCAGTGGTACGGCGCGGATGACATCGATGGAACGATTGTCACCTACACCATCACCCACGAGATCGACAAAGACTCCGACAGCCAAAACCTCTCCCAGCAAAAGCTTGTGGAGATGATTCTGGAAGCTGGGCGTGACCCGGTTGAGCGGGATGCGCACTACAACCGAATCGTACGGGATGACAGTTCAACGCTTGTAGCGAAAAAGCAGCTCCCGCTTCCGATGGCCCACTAAACGCAGATGTCCGACCAGCGTAAGCAATACCGCCTCCCGGATAGTGAAGACGCTCAGCGACCAGCTGGTGGCCAGAGTGACATCACTGGTAAACGTATTGCTCTCGCAAACACCGCAGGCCTAATCGCCGGGATGATCCTGATGGGTATTGGTAAAGCAATCACCAGCGGTGTCGGCGCGGATAACGCAACGTACGGGATGTCGATCTTTCTGACGGTGCCGCTTGCGATGGGCTTGGTGATGGCGCTCCTCATGGGCCGCGGGGAGGTCCACCGCGCAACCCTGTTTCTGTCCAGTCTTCTCCTTCCACTAGTGGGTACGGCCTGCTCAATGCTCTTCTTCCGGGAAGGCACGATTTGCGTCTTGATTGCGTTTCCGCTTATCTGGGCGATGACACTGATCGGCGTTGGCATCGGTCGCCTCATCATTCGCTATACGCGTCGTGACCGGACATTTGCAATCGCCGCTCCCTTGATGCTCGCGACGATTGGCATCGATGCAATCCTTCCAAAGACATTTGTGACATCCGTGACGACTGTCTCACAGCCAATCCGCGCATCCCCCGCCGAGCTTTGGCCAGAAATCGTCAGCATGGGACGTATCCCGGAGCAACCAAGTTATTGGCTGTGTAAAGTAGGCCTCCCTGCGCCTGTGGAAGTGGTCGCGGAAGCCCCAAAAGTGGGCGCAAAACGCGACTGCATCTTCACCGGTGGGCTTGTCTTTGGCGAAGAGATAACCATCGCGGAAACGAACCGCCACCTCAAATTCAAGATTGTTTCGCAGCCACGGGATCCGGAGATTCTCGGCCACGCGGATGTACTTTCAGGTGAAATGCGCCTACGGCCTAACGCGGATGGCACGACAACGATCATCGGGACCAGCCACTATGCTCTCCATGTGATGCCGGCTGCCTACTTCGATTTATGGGCAAAGTCGATTGGCCACGCA
This sequence comes from uncultured Armatimonadota bacterium, assembly GCA_903924445.1. Classification (GTDB taxonomy): domain Bacteria; phylum Armatimonadota; class Armatimonadia; order Armatimonadales; family Armatimonadaceae; genus CAIRTT01. The sequence continues at coordinate 2,210 of CAIYBQ010000030.1, forward strand.
GTCCATGAGCGCGTCTTTGCGCACATTAAGCAGCGTGTCGAACGCACCTGATATCGGCATCCAAGCCGGAACGTCAACCTATCAAACAGCGGTATAGGGAGAAAGACCAAGCTCGTCTACCGGGCATGGGATAATCACGTTTATCACGCCGGTTCGTTTCAGGGTTACCACTATGCGCTTTCGGGATATTGCTATTGTCTGTGCCGCACTCGGGATTGCAGGGACATCCCCTGTCACCGCCCGCCAGGTCAGTGTCCAGACGAATGTCCAAACCAATTCCCAAACGGGCCTCCCGCCCGCCGGTGCCAAAAAGATCCCCGCGAACAGCATCGCCGCCGTTGCCGACAAGCTGAACTGGGATGTTGCAAAGCTTGGTCCGCTGCTCATTGTCGCGCCTGAAAAGATGACGACACGGCCTAACAACCCGATGGGCGCTTTAATGGGTGGCTTTTCGATGGACGATATGCCCCAGGGGCAAAAGCTTCCGGACAACCTAAAGCCTCCCGCCCTCCCGCAGCCTGGCCCGGGCGGCTACCGCGTCGAAGTCCTCGCAGCAGCCATTAAGCGGAAAGTCGTCAAAGCCGGCCAGCTGTCAACGCTTGCGCCCATCGACGTCGCGAAGCCCACGAATATGATGGACTTTATGCAAGGCAGCATGATGGAAGAAATGATGGATGCCGGCGAAAAGGAACCCATTCTCCTGTCACTGCTTGCATCGTTGAATGGCTCCCAGTGGCAAATGGTGACATCCGAGACCGGCCTCGGACCCGAGGGGCTGGATGCTGCGCAGAAAAAGCAGTTTTACCGCCTGTTCCCAACAATGACCGAGGTCAACTTCAAAAAGGGCACTGGTCCAGGACCGCGTAAAGAGACTGACTTCACCAGCCTGATGAGCAAGGTGGCTAATGGCGAAGCGCCAGACCCGGCAGCCATCCGCGAAATGATGGGACCTGCACTTCCGCAGGAGCAAATCGATAGGCTTCGCCTGCGGATCAAGCGTGATTTGACCGTCAATGCCGTCAGTAGCAAAGCAAACAAGGCCGGAGTGGACACCGCGGATGACGATATTGGAGGCATGAATATCGATCCGGGCCTCCC
>CAIYBQ010000031.1 GCA_903924445.1 uncultured Armatimonadota bacterium
AACCAGCCCGGTGGGTATGAGCACCGCCGGGCTGTTTTTGTGTTTCACGTGTATTTGAAAGACATTTCCACAATTTGATATCTCGGGAGGGCGTGGCAGCCCTCCCCTACACGGATTTTTCATAGACCAGTTCGATGCCGAGAGCTGCGGGCAGGCACAGAGGCCTGCCCCTACAGAGACTTTGACATTAACGATTAGGCCAGGCTATCGGCCGGTTCGCAGCGCCGCCTCAATCTGCTCGCGTGTGCGCGGAATGTGCCCAGTAAGGTTGATCCCACCGCTCTCGGTGATCAAAATATCATCCTCAATCCGGATGCCCATGTTCTCCGCAGCAATATAAATCCCAGGCTCAATCGTAATCACCATCCCAGGAAGCAGCGGACCATCCGGGCCCGCCTCGTGGACATCCAGCCCAAGCGGATGACCCGCGCCATGCGGGAAGTAATCGCCAAAACCAGCATCCTCAATCACCGCGCGACAAACCCGGTCAATATGGCCATTTGTCACACCTGCTGTCGCCGCCGCGATACCGGCATCCAGCGAACGCAACACAACATCGTAAATCTCGGCTTGGCGCTCGGTGAACGTGCCGTTGATTGGGAAGGTTCGGGTGACATCCGATGCGTAATTCTCATACGCCGCACCAGCATCGATGACGACCAATTCACCATCAACCAGCTCCTGATTGTTTGCCATATAGTGCAAAACCGTGCCGCGGATTCCCCCACCGACAATCGAGTTGTACGCCGCTTCCGGAGCACCCTTCGCACGGAAACCTGCCGCAAGCGCCGCATCGACATCCGCTTCGTTCACACCAGGCGCAAGCATTTTAAGCACATTCGCATAGCCTTCGGTCGTGCCCGCAATCGCCATCTCCATACACGCAATCTCCGCCTCCGACTTGCCAGCACGCAGCGTCGGGAGGAGCTGTGTACGGTCATCGATGGTGACTCCCAGCACACGCTCCGCCACCTGGCGGAAGGCTGCGAGGTCTGCCGAGACCGGCGCGGGGTAGGTCGTAAACGGATGTAAACACGCGAGACGCTTGGTGCGACGGGCCGCCTGGGTCAGAACAGCTGCGAGAGAGCCATTTCGCATGATGTGGGAAAACCCCGTGGATGCCTTTAAGTGGGTGGAAATTTCATCCCGGTAGCCATCCCAGCGGTCGACTTCAGGATTCACCGGACGCAAAAACAGTGTGATTTGCTTCTTTGGGTCTTCGGCGGATGGATCGAATAAGACTGCAGCGCCAGGTTCATCCGCGATGCCGGTCAAGTAGTAAAAGTTGCGGTCCGGGAACCAGCGGCCCTTGAGCGGCGCATGGCCATCCCCAGCGAAAACAACAGCGGCGGCGCCTCCGAGCTCGGAAAGGAGTGCCTGGCGGCGGGCGGCATACTCTGCCGTCGGGATAAATGGCTTGGTCATTCTCTTAATTACCATTTGACGCACAGCCTGACGATATGCCATAACCTCACGTGGAGAGCATCGCCATCGTCTGGCATCGGCGCGACCTGCGCATTCATGACCACCGGGCGCTTGCCGCGGCGCTGGATAATTGCGCCCGGGTGATTCCGGTTTTCATCTTGGATGATGCAATTTTGAAGCATCCACTGACATCCATGGACCGCGTCCGCTATATGTTTGAGAGCCTCTCGGACCTCCGGGATGCTTACGCGCGAAGGCATTGCCAGCTTGTTTTACGTCATGGAACTCCGCATGAAGAGCTGGTTCGCATCTGCCGGGAGACCGGAGCGACGCAGATTTACTTCCATGAAGATACCGATCGCAAGTATGGGCGCGAGCGCGACGATGCGCTTGCAGGCAGAATTGGAAGCATCGCCGAGTGTTTCCCGATTGGTGACAACGGCGTCTTCACTGGCAGTGGCTCGCGTGTCGGGTGGCCGGGGCGCTGGGAGAAGCGGATGCGGGAGCCGGTTTGCACTCCGCCGAATGTCATCTCAACGCTTACCGGTATCGAGTCACTACCTATCTATCGACAGGAGGACCTTGGGCTTACATCCGCTTCGGCGACGCATGCGACGCCCGGGGGTGAGCGCTGGGCCCGGCGGCGTCTCGAGACGTGGAGCAAGGGCGAAACGGTCTACGGAGGGGTCGGTTCGTATGGCCGGAATGTTAGCCGTCCCTACTTTTGCGAGCGCGGGGCGACGAGCCGGCTGAGTGCGCCGCTGAGCTTTGGGTGCATTTCGCTGCGGACGGTGGTGCAGGCGAGCTGGAAGATGCAGGAGGCGAACCCCGGGTGCAAGGGGCGTACGCATTGGCATTCGCGGCTGGTTTGGCACGACCATTTTACGCAGAAGCT
>CAIYBQ010000032.1 GCA_903924445.1 uncultured Armatimonadota bacterium
CGAGTCCAGCCCCTACTTTGCGGGAACAGCCAGCGGCAATTCTATTTTGTGGGATGTCCGCCACGAGCTCGGTGCGGTTCCTCCTGTGCGTGGTGGTCATCCACAGGTTAAATTTGAACCCAATAGAACGATGATTTCGGCATCATTGGTAGGCACATGGGTTCCACGTGGTTTTGCGGTTGTGCACTCGGAAGCACCAGGGACTGGTTTGTCTGAGGGTAGCCCGACGGTTGGTGGAGCGCCTGAGCGTCTCGCGCCGAAGGCAGTGATTGATTGGTTGAATGGCCGGGCAAAAGGCTTTACAACCATCGATGGCACCACTGAAATCAAAGCCACTTGGTGTACCGGCAAGGTCGGAATGACGGGGACATCGTATAACGGCACGATTCCAGTTGCGGCTGCAACGACAGGCGTCAAGGGCCTCGAAGCGATTATCCCGGTTGCTCCAAACACAAGCTATTACCACTATTACCGCTCAAATGGGCTGGTTCGGCACCCTGGAGGGTGGCTGGGCGAAGACATCGACTCGCTTTATGATTTCATCCACAGTGGAAATCCTGCCAACCGTCCTCAGAACGACAAGCTGTACCGCGATGGAATCTTTGCAGAGAATCAGGACCGCCTTACGGGCGACTACAATGCGTTCTGGGCTGAGCGTGACCTGCTAAAGTTCACTGGCGGAATCAAGTGTGCAGTTCTTATGGCGCATGCTTTCAACGACTGGAATGTAGTCCCAGAGCACAGTGTTCGCATCAGCAACGCCGTACGTGGGAAAGTCCCCCTTGTTCAGTACTTCCATCAAGGCGGCCACGGAGGCGATCCGCCGCTTGAGCTGATGAACAAGTGGTTTAGCAGGTTTCTCTATGGTGTCGAGAATGGCATCGAAACAGGCCCGAAATCGTATGTGGTTCGTGAGCGGCCTGCGGGTGCTCCACGTGGTAACGGGATGGCGCCAACTCCGTATGCCGATTATCCACATCCGGATGCTTCCCAGGTCATGCTTCATCCAACCAAGGGCGGCTCCGCGCTTGGTGGGCTTTCCTTCGCCCCAGTAACGGGTCAAGCCGTCGAGAAGCTGATTGACGATGTCGCCATCGATGCACCAACCTTGGCAAAAGCTCCTGCATCGACGAATCGCCTCCTCTACGCCACGCCGGAGCTCCTGGAACCGGTTCACATTTCAGGTACTGCGCGGGTCACGGTACGCCTCTCATCGAGTGCGGCCGCTGCAAACCTTTCGGTCTACCTTGTACAGCTCCCCTTCGCGGATGGCCAGATTGGAACATCGAATCTGATCACCCGTGGCTGGGCAGACCCGCAGAATGCAAAGACATTGGTAGGCGGCGGTGATTATCATGCGATGGAGCGTGGGGTCCCGCTTAAGAAGGGGCAGTTTGTGAATGTCACCTTCGACCTGCAACCGGATGACCAGATTATCCCGGCAGGCAAGCGGATTGCTCTGATGATTCTCTCGAGTGATAAGGAATTCACGCTGTGGCCAAAGGCTGGAACAGAGCTGAAATTTGACCTGACGGGGACACGGATATCGATCCCTGTCGTTGGTGGTCGAGCGGCATTTGAGAAGGCAACCGGGACAAAATAGTCACCAAGCCGTATTTCGAAGGTGAATGTCTGTAGCAAGGCACAAAGAGATTCACCCACTGCTCAAAGCTGGGTACTGAACAAAAACACGACCATCAGCGACACTGATTTCCATCCCTGTCGTTAGTGGTCGAGCGGCATTTGAGAAAGCAACCGGGACAAAATAGTCACCAAGCCACATTTCGAAGGTGAATGTCTTTAGCAAGGCACAAAGAGATTCACCCACTGCTCAGAGCTGGGTACCAAACAAAAATACGACCATCAGGGTCACGGATTTCGTTCCCTGTCGTTGGTGGTCGAATAGCGTTCGAGAAGGCAACCGGGACAAAATAGTCACCAAGCCGTAATTCGTGGGTGAATCTCTGTAACAAGGCATAATTGCAGGCAATGCCATTGCATCTGGTGATACCGACTGGATACGATGCACCATGGTGGCTCGCAATGGTGCCCTCGCCATCGGTCTTGCACTTTCAGTAGCAGCTTTTGCTGTTCGTGTGCCGGCCGCTGGTCAGGATGAACAAACAAAGACGTCGGTTCCTGTCACGATTGAGACCTTTGAACGGTCCGTACGCCCAGTGCTCGCAGAGCACTGTACGGGGTGTCATGGGGTCTACGTCCAGGAAGCAAAGCTGCGACTGGATTCCCCCGCATTTATCCGAAAAGGCGGTCCACGTGGCTCGCTGATTAATGCCAAAGATCCCGCTAAGTCGATTCTGCTTGAGGCCATCAAATACGATGACCACAACCTGATGATGCCTCCAAAGGGGCGTATCCCACAAGCACAGATAGCTGCGATTGAGGCTTGGATTCTCGGTGGTGCACCGATGCCAGCTGACGCTGCTGCCCCTGCTCCAAAGGCCGCGCCAACCACGGATTTCTCAACCGTGATGAAGCAGCGCCGTAAGCACTGGGCCTACATCCCAGTCAAGGCAACACCCGTTCCCAAGGTGGCGAATCAAGCGTGGGTCCGCAACCCTATCGATGCCTTTATTGCATCCGGATTAGCCGCACAGGGCCTCAAGCCAAGTCCCCAGGCCGATAAGCGTACACTGCTACGCCGTGTTACGTTCGACCTCACCGGCTTGCCCCCGACACCGGATGAAATCACTGCGTTTCTTGCTGACACACGTCCGGATGCCTATTCCCGCGTTGTTGACCGCTTGCTTGCATCCCCGACCTACGGTGAGCGCTGGGGACGTCACTGGCTGGACCTCGTCCGCTACGGCGAGTCGCTCGGCCACGAGTTTGACTTTGACATGCCAAATGCGTGGAAGTACCGCGACTACGTTATTCGTGCATTCAACGAAGATGTCCCATACAACCGATTTCTGACGGAGCATCTCGCAGGCGACACACTAGCCAACCCACGCTTTGACAAGGTCACCGGCTGGAATGAAAGCATCACCGCAACAGGCTTCTTCTGGCTTGGTGAGGGGAAGCACTCTCCAACTGATGTCCGCCAGGAGCAGGCAGACCGCTTTGACAACCAGATTGATGTCATCGGTAAGGCGATGCTCGGTGTGTCCATCAACTGCGTTCGTTGCCATGACCACAAGTTCGATCCGATTCCAGCCCGGGACTACTACGGTTTGTACGGGATGATTAAGAGCAGCCGTTACGAGCAAGTCGTTGTGAATGATCAGGCATTTGGCCCGGTTGCACGCGATGCTAAAGCCGTTTCCGGTGCGCTTGACCGCAAAGCATTGGGATCAGATCTAGCGGCAGCGATTACCAACCTGACAGACGCCCAGCTTGCTGGCGCCGCAGCATCGGCTCCAATTCCGATGACTCCCGGGACAGAATCTCTGGATGCGTGGCGTGCAACTGGGGTCGCATTCCCTAAGGTCGCACAGCCAGGCGATCCAATTCTCTCTACGGACCCCAACAAGCAGCTTCGCGGGTTTGTTACACGCCCGATGGTGCACAGTGGCATCACTCCACCCAAGTTTGAAGGCGTTATGCGTTCGCCAAACTTCCGGCTGACGAAGCGCTATGTTCACGTGCGGGTTGCCGGACGACGCTCCAAGGTCAACCTGATGGTGGACAACTTTATCGTTATCCGGGGACCAATCTTTGATGTCGTCGAGCTGAATCTGGACACAGACCAGTTCCAATGGCGGACGATTGACACGCAGTTCTGGCCAGGCCGGGAAGCCTACGTTGATGTTCAGGACTCCCCGATGGCGACCGTGTCGCAGGGAGCTCCCCTCGACCGTGCTGTACAGGGATGGGCTGCCTTTGATGGCTATGTCATCAGCGACTCGCCCGTACCTCCTCAGGATGTAAAGAATCCGTTATCCGGGATGCCAGCCGCAGATGTTCGTGCTGCGTTGCTTTCTGTAGCAAGCAAAATAGGAACAGCTGGGCCATTTGCGCAAGCAGATATGCCAGCCCTTGCAGCCATCGATATCCTCGCGCGGCGTGGAGAGTTGACAGCAAACAGCCAAACGGCGACTGTCCAGCAGTGGGCTGCCATCGATGCGCGCACACCGACAGCTGAGCGCGCCCCAGGAATGGCGGATGGCGCAGCAGGCACGGATGAGCAAGTGTTTATTAGAGGCAACCACCGTGCGCTTGGCGAGCCAGCCCCACGTCTGCAGCTTGCAGTGACCTTTACTGAAAAGTCGAAGATAGAGCCGGCAAAGGGCTCTGGTCGGGCAGAGTTTGCCCGGATGATTACGAGTGCCAGCCACCCTCTGACGGCGCGTGTGATGGTCAATCGCCTCTGGCATCACCATTTTGGCACCGGTATTGTCAAGACGGTTGATGACTTTGGCATCAATGGCGACCGCCCGACGAATCAAGCTCTGCTCGACTGGATGGCAACAAACTTCACGAATAATGGCTGGTCCGTCAAGAAGCTCCACAAGCTGATTGTGACATCGGCGACGTATCAGCAGGTTAGTGTTGCAGAGCAGCCTGCGGCGATCCGCAAGGACCCTAACAACCGTCTGCTTTGGAAGTACCCGGTACGCCGTCTGGAAGCCGAAGCAATTCGGGACAACATTCTGGCCGTTTCGGGTTCGCTAAACCGCACGATGTACGGTCCATCGGTGTTTGTCAACCTCGATCCGGGCACAGATGGGCGTGGCATGCCACCGAGCGGCCCGCTGGATGGCAATGGTCGCAGGACCATTTACATGGGTGTTCGTCGTAACTTTATGTCGACGTTCTTCCAGGCATTCGACATGCCAACGCCATTCACCTGTATCGGCAAACGTACGCAATCGAATGTACCGGCACAGGCCCTCGCGCTTATGAACAGCCCATTTGTCCGTGAAATGGCAAACCGCTGGGCTGAATCGCTTGTAAAGGTTCCTGCTGCCGACCGCTTGGATGTCGCCTATACCGCCGCCTATGGTCGCAAGCCATCCGCGAGTGAAACAAAGCTGGCGATGGAGTTCATCGGCAAGGACATCAATGACCTGAATGCGTGGAAGGACTACTGCCACGTGATGTTCAACGTCAAGGAATTCATCTTTATCCGTTGATACGGATGTTTTGAGCAAGTGAAACTGGAGAAATCACAGTGACTGAAGGCTGTAACAATATCGTGACTCCCCTGTCGCGCAGGGAGCTGCTGGGTCGTGCCGCAAACGGTTTCGGTGCGCTGGCGCTCGCCGGGCTCGCGACGGATGATGCCGCGCGGGCATCCACCGGGTCGCAAATCATCACCAAGCTGCACCACAAACAGCGCGCGAAGCGGGTTATCTTCCTGTACATGGATGGCGGTCCAAGTCAAATGGACACGTTTGACCCAAAGCCGCGGTTGACGCTTGACCATGGCAAGCCATTGCCGATGAAGGTGCCCGTCACACAGTTCAACAACAATAACAATCTGCTGAAGTCGCCTTGGTCATTCAAAAAATATGGCCAGAGTGGCATTGAGGTCAGTGAGCTCTTCCCTGAGGTTGCCCAGTGCGTGGATGACATGTGTATCCTCCGCTCGATGACGAGTAACTTCCCGGAGCACACCAATGCAAACTACTTCCTGCATACGTGTAACGGTAACCAGGGACGCCCGAGTATGGGCGCGTGGGTGACGTATGGCCTCGGCACGGAAAGCCAGAACCTCCCGGGGTTCGTCGTGCTATCCGGCGGTCTGATTCCCCCTGGCGGTGCGGACTGTTTTGGCTCAGGCTTTCTCCCGGCAACCTTTCAAGGGTCACTCTTCAAGGCAGGTGCAAAACCAGTTTCTAATTTGGAGCGTGGAGAGGCATCGGATTCCGAGCAGCTCAAAAAACTTGACCTCCTGAAGAAGCTTGATAAGGGTGTTCTGGGCTCGACGGGCAACTCGGGTGCTGTCGAAGCCGCCATTAAAAACTACGAGCTGGCCTTCAAAATGCAGACGGCAGTTCCTGATCTCTATGACCTGCGCGGCGAAACCAATGCAACGAAGAGTCTCTATGGCATCGACCATCAGTATGGACCGACACGCGTTTTCGGAACCCAGTGTCTGATGGCGCGTCGCCTCCTCGAGCGTGGTGTGCGCTTTGTTGAGCTCACCTGTCCGGGAACGGGCCATGACCGCTGGGATCAACACGGAAACCTCAAGCGTGGTCACGAAGACAATGCCCGTGCGGTCGACAAGCCGATTGCTGGCTTACTCAAGGACCTCAAGGCCCGCGGGATGCTAGAGGACACTCTGGTGATCTGGGGTGGTGAGTTTGGACGTACGCCGATGGCACAGGGCGGGGATGGCCGTGATCACAACCCGTATGGCTTCACGATGTGGATGGCTGGTGGTGGTGTCAAGGGTGGAATGACGTATGGCGCCACGGATGACTGGGGTTATTACGCCGTCGAGAACAAGATGGAAATGTATGACCTTCACGCGACCGTCTTGCACCTGATGGGGGTTGACCACACCAAGCTGACGTATCGCTTCGGCGGGCGCGATATGCGCCTCACGGATGTCCACGGCGTAGTACAGACAAAGATTCTGGCTTAGCGGACAGAGGGTCTGTTAGAAACCGAAAAGCCTCCCGGGAAACCGGGAGGCTTTTTTGTCGTGACCTTACCACCAACCCTTCAGCGTGACGATTTAGTCGTCATCGCCATCCGTGTCAGCAACTGGCCGGTAATCTGCCAGTGGGAATGCTTTGCCAGGCTTGGTTGCACGCCAGACAGCCTGTGTGACGACCTTTCCATCCGCACGGTCGACGTGGTCCCAGTCCATCTTGCCGCAGGCAATTGCGAGCTGTTTGGAGATGCCTGTAAGGGATGCCACCTTGGGGTTGAACTCATCCAGAGGAATACGATTCTTCTTCGCTGTATACGGACGCACATCAGCCTTCGAGGTGAAACACTTCGTCAATGGTGTTGCTGTGGCATCGAAGCGATTCAGAGCCGGCAGGCCAAGAACGAGCCCCATCGTGCGGATGAACCCAGTGTGGTTGTACTGCTCCGAGACCGTAACGCCACGCTTTGTATACGGTGAGATACAGAGTGCTGTGGTTCGGTGTCCATCCACATGATCGATGCCGAGCTGGGAGTCATCCTCGATCACTAGAATCAATGTCTTCGACCAGAACTTTGACTTACTGATACGTTCAACAATGCGTCCAAGCGCCAGGTCATTGTCGGCAACGGTAGCCCGCGGCGTTGGTGTGCCCTCCCGCGTGCCACTGGTATGGTCATTTGGGAGCAGCATGATGCTCAGATTTGGCATTATGCCTTCCGCTTCAAAGCGATCCATGTCCTTATTGAAGACATCCGCGCGCCATTGATCGGAGACAATGCTTGGAAAGCCGATAAATTCCGGGTGCATATAGGGCCGGATAGCCGCATTGTCGGTCCCGGATGCGATTTTGTAAACCTTGCCTCCGGAGCGGTAGTCATCCCAGATTTCCTTCCAGCCACCGCGTTTGCCCGTGACCGTATTCGTAATCGATGGCTTATTGACAAACTCTCCATAGACACGGAGGGACTTGCCAGCAGCAAGCGCGGATGTCCACAGAAAGCCCTTTGGCGAGAATGCCAGCGGATCGCCGCCATCGTAGGGGTAGGACCGGCTATGTGCATCGTAGTTCTGCTCGATATAGCCATTACCAATGGCGCTGACCGTCCACTGGTGGCCATCCGCTGAGTTCGTGCCGCTGGTATAGGTGTTATCGAGGAGCACAAATTCACGGGCCAAGGCGTGGTGATTCGGGCTGACATCCTCACCGAACAGACACAGCTTTGGATCGCCATTCCCTTCCTTCATGTCGCCAAGGAGCGAGTCATAGGTTTGGTTTTCTTTGATGATGTAGACGACGTGTTCGAAGACACTTGGCTCGCCGACGCGCTGCGGGACTGGAACCGGGGCAACATCGCGGGCGGGAAGCCCTGCGGCCGCGCCGAGATCCCAGCGGTTATTGATGGCGACCTGGCGAGTATTGCCATCGAGTGCTTTGCCTGAGACCGCATCCAATCCAACGATTTGAAGCGTCCCGACTGTTCCATGGACGTTGTATGCGCCATTCGAGCGCTTTACCCGCCCCCCGATGCCCTTTGCATTTGCGACAACAAGCTTGCCATCCGCGACGCCAACGGCGATTGGGTACCACCCGGTTGGGATGTAGCCGGCGACTTTATTTTCCCGCAGGTTGACAATAGCGATGGCATTTGCGCCGCCGCAGGCGACTGCGATTTTTCCATTTGGGAGTGCTGTCACGGCGGTTGGGATGTGTCCGTAGCCAGCATCGGAAACCGGAGCAACGGTGAGTCCAACCGGACGTGGTTCGGCTTGCGTGAGGTCGACCTTCCAGAGCATGTCGTCATCGGTGCCCGGAACGACCAGCGTCCGGCTGTCATCCATAAAGCAGGATTTGCCCGGCTGGCGGATACCTGTGATGGTCTGCGTGGCCCGGAGGGCTGCGGTGTCGATGACAACAACGGAGCCATCGAGAGCCGCATCGGTCGTCGTATCAATACGAACTGCGGTTCCCGCGCTCATTGCCTTCGGCTGGGAGAGCGTTGCAACCTTACCTCCGCGGCAGGATACGGCGAGGCGTTTGCCATCCGGGGAGAGAGTGACGTGATACGGGGCGACATCCACGCGGATGGTACGTGTCACGAGCCCAGTTTCTGTGTCTATAACGGCGATTGCATTACGGATGCCGAGTGCGACAAAGGCTTGCTTGCCATTAGGCGAAACAGCGATTCCGGCAACCTGTGGGTCCTTTAAGCGCTGACCGCGTCCGGCAATTCCAGCTGCGATATCTGGCACTTCGTCATCCTGAAGTGGGGTGTCCACAACCCACGTCGCACTGGATGTTGGACGTCCATCAGCAGCGACATCGATGACCGCGACCTTTCCACCCGACTGCGCGGCGAGGATGCGGTTGCCATTCGGCATCCATGTGATGCCAAGCGGTCCGATACCAATATTCACTTTTCCGAGTGTCTCGCCAGTGCTACTGAATACGGTGACTCCACCTTGGCTGAGTGCAGCAATGCGTTTTCCATTTGGGGCAACAGCAATGTCTTTTGGGCGGCTGCCAGCGAGCGTGATAACCGTACCGAATGGGGTAACCATCTGGTTCGTTGGTGTGGTTGCAAAGCCGGTGCGTAACACATCCTCGCCCACCAACATAGCTTTGTCGATTGTGAGCGTGCTTCGGAGTCCAAGAGCGGTAAGACTGGTGAGGGTAATGGTCGCAAGCGTAGCGACGGCGGGTAGCGTACGGTGAATGTTCATCGGTCTGCAGGTCTCCAGCATCTGATATTCTGCCCAAGTGGCAACACGGCTGACATTTACATGCCTGTTTGCCGGTTGGATGTATCTTACAAGGAGTTTGCGGATGTCACGTTATGTCACTAATCCCGTTCAGGATTCAGAGGAGCAGGCTGCCAAAAACTACACGGTTTGTCAGATTGACAAGCCGCGTGCAGCTGCGCTAGCGGAGGAGACAGTGGCTATCTGGACCAGTGGCACGTACACCGCTGCATCTGGTGAAGTCGTTGACATCCGAACTGCCATTGCAAAATGTACCTCATCAACCCTGTCTGTCCCGCCGCTGCGGGAGCTGACCAGGGCACCGCAAAACCCATTGATCGACCAGACGTTGGTGTCGGTGGTGAATACGACAACCCAAGCGGCAGCGAAGGTTCTTAGAGATCATGGCCACACGGTTCTCGCACTCAACTTCGCGAATGGTACAAACCCTGGCGGATGGTTTCTGGATGGTGGCCGGACACAGGAAGAGGCCTTGTGCCGGGATAGCCTGCTTTATGGGACGCTTGCCGGGCATGAGATGTATGACGTCCACAAGACAATGCCTTACGAGGATGCCAGTGACTGGTGCATCATTTCCCGTGATGTTCCTTTCATCCGTGATGAAAATAGCGAGTTGGTGGCGTATCCGTGGGTCTGCGATGTGGTTACGTGCGCGGCGCCGATCGGCTCACCTTACCGGGATGCGTATTGCCGTGAGCTGTTCCGAAAGCGTATCCACAGGCTGCTCGAAGTCGCAGCATCGATTGGGTACACCGGCCTTGTGCTGGGAGCATGGGGCTGCGGGATGTTCGGAAATGATCCGCGATCGACGGCCAAGGTCTTCCGAGAGCTGCTCGAAGGTGAATTTCTGGGATGCTTTGGTGAGGTCATTTTTGCGGTGACCGACTGGTCTCCTGAGCGCAAGTTTCTTGGTCCGTTTGCCGATGCTCTGCTTACCAATTCCGAACAGCTGGAAGCGTATGCAAGCAGCGTGATTCAGCGGCGCCAGCCGGTTGAGATGCCGACAAGTCTAGTCGCCGATGATGCGAACCGTGTTCAGCTGATGGCCTGTGCTGCCTACGCGGCGACATTGAATACATTTGATGTAACCCATATGGAGCCTTGGTTGCATGATGCTATGACGGCAACATCCAGTGCGACGTGCGCAGAGCGACATGGCAAAACCAACTATGTTGATTACTACACAAACATTTTGGCGGGATGGTCACAGCAGCTGAGTGTTGCCCTTCCGGCGAAGGTCGCCGAAATCGGCTGGCACTATGACCACCTTGCGTGGTGCGTGCTCATCCATGGAAATGGCGATGAAGGCATCACCAATGTCTGGATCCCCACGCTACAGGGCGACTTTGTGTACCGTATCTACGTTGAAAACGCATTCGCGATTGGGCCCGTGGTTGCGACGAGTATCTACCCAAGCGGCGGCGTAAATGACATCAGTCACCTCCTCGGCGTCTAAGTCATCAAGCCGGTTTGTGTTATGAACACATGCTTTAAGGGTGGTTGACTCCTCTGCTATAGTGGATGTATGAAGCCAGTTATTCCGGGAATTGCTCCATTTGTTGTCATTACGGCAATCGCAGGTGTCTCCGCCGCAGGCATGTCTACCACTATAAAAGTCGGTGACCTCGTCAGTGGCGGTGTGGTTGTCCCTACTGGGGATGTCATAAAGCCTGCGGGCACTTCACTTCTCATCGACCGTCGTCCCGTGGCGACATTGCTAAGTGCCAACGGCGAAACGCTTTATGTCCGGGACAATGAGGGCCTCACGGTCATTGATGTCGCCAAGATGGACGTTACCGCGAGGGTAAAGCTGGGTGGATCCGGGCTTGGCGGGATGGTGGTCAACGAGCAGGAGACGCGGCTCTATACTGGCAATGCGACCAATGGCGTTGATGAGCTTGACATTTCGTTAGCGCAGCCAAAGGTGCTGCGAACCCTGAAGCTCCCTGCGGGAGCAGCCGGTGCTCCGTACCCAGCAGGGCTTGCCCTTGATGACACATTTGTCTATGTTGCAGCCAACCGCTCCAATGCAATCCATGCATTTGACCTTGAGACGGGAAAGGTTGCTTGGACTGCGGCCACATCCCCTGCGCCCGTTGGCATCCGTAAAATGGGCAACAAACTCTGGGTGAGCTGCTGGGGCCAGACGCCGGTATCGAATGACCGCTCTGCGGATTCAAGTAAGACCAAAGTTGCCGTTGACATCCGTGGTATCAGTACTGGAGGCGTCATTGAGACATTTGCATTGCCATCCGGTGGCGAAAAGAAAGCAGCCAAGCTGACGGTAACCCCTGTCCCAGCGCAACCGACGGAGATGATTGCGCTGGCGGATGGCGGTGCGGTCGCAGTTGCTTGCGCGGATGGCGATCAGATCATGCGGGTTTCCGCATCGGGTGAATGGAAAGTGCTCTGGAATGCTGGTCGGCATGAAGCTCCGACAGCGATGATTGAGCTGCCGGACAATCGTGTTGCGGTCACGCTTGGCGGCGCGAACAAGGTCGTGGTTTTGAACAAGGCCACTTGGACGCCGGAAGTCGAATACGCAACCGGTTGGTATCCTCTCGCAGTGGCTGGCAATCGAAACAGCTTGGCAGTTGTGAGTTCTAAGGGTCTCGGCTCACGGGGCCGTGACATCGATACAGGTATGTATCGAGGTATCGCGAAGAGCGAGCCCCTGCGCGTCAATGTGAATCCAGCTGAGCGTGTCCGCAGGAATGTCTACCAGTTCACCGGACTGGTTCAGAGCATTAACCGCAGTACCAATCCAGGAAAGCCTTTCAAGGCAGCTGTAGCACCAAAACAGGCTAACTTTAAGTACCCCGCATTCAAGCATGTCATTTACGTCATCAAAGAAAACAGGACATACGATCACGTTTTCGGGGATGTCAAAGGCGCAAATGGGGACCCAAATCTTTGCTTGTACGGTGAGAAAATCACGCCAAATCACCACAAGCTGGCCAGTGAGTTTGTGCTGTTGGATAACTATTACTGCAATGGTGTTCTGAGCGCGGATGGCCACTCGTGGACTACCGAAGGCAATGCGACCAGCTTCTTTGAGCGGTCCTTTGGCGGCTGGACACGGTCCTACCCTTACGGCGATGAGCCACTGGCTATTTCACAAACTGGGCATATCTGGGATGCCGCCATGGCACGTGGTAAGTCCTTCTTAAACTTTGGTGAGTTTGACACGGCGGGGATGCCTCGTGGTGAGACATACGCCAGCTTGCTTCGCAAGACGCAGAAGGGGATGCCGCTGCCTGAATCCTCTTCGCTAATCGGCATCGAGCGTGTTCGCCAGCATAGCGTGCGGGCGTTCCCAGGCTGGAATATGAATATCCCGGACTTGCTCCGCATTCGTGTGTTCAAAGAGACGTATGCCAAGCTTGTTGCAAAGCAGCAGGTTCCAAATCTGATGACGGTCTATCTTCCGCAAGACCACACCAGTGGTTCTGAAGCAGGCGCACCAACGCCTGCGGCACATGTTGCCGACAACGATGAAGCTCTTGGACAGCTGGTCGAAACTGTGAGCAAGAGTCCTGTGTGGAAAGACACGGTGATTTTTGTGGTTGAGGATGACCCCCAGGATGGCGTTGACCACGTAGATGGCCATCGCTCAGTCTGTCTGGTGATCAGCCCTCGGACACGTAAGATGGGTGTGAACACCACTTTTTACAATCAGGCATCGGTGCTGAGAACAATTAAAGGAATCTTCGGTGCAAGCAGCCTAACCCGTACTGAGGCGCTTTCAACGCCACTCGTGGCCTGTTTTGGCCCTAAGGTTGACACGCGGCCGTACGTGGCCATCCCGGCAAAGATTGATCTCTACGCGACGAACCCAAAGTCGAAATCCGCTGCTAAGTTTGACCTCTCACGCCCTGACCGTGTTCCTGAGGATCGGTTTAACCGCGACCAGTGGGCGGTGATGCGGCCGAATAAACGCTATCCAGCGGAGTTTGCAGGGGCTCACGGGCGTGGGCTCAAGGCGCTTGGCTTACAGTCGGTGCGTGAAAGCGGTGGCGTTGCCGAAACGGATGACTAGAGCTACGTTCCGTTGCTAACGCCCCAGCGGAAGTTCTGAGCAGCGCAGTACTGCAGAAACGCCTTCGGATCAAGGGTATCGGCGTGCAGAAATGTTTCTAGCCCAGGAAGTGCGTAAGCGGTAGCAAAATTGGCTGCGCCGGCGGAATCTACGGTGTGGAAGATGAGCTGGGTAACGCCGGCGGCCCGGGCTGCGATCAGCTGCATGATAGCCATCAGGGTGCGGTTTCCGCCGTACGCGCCGGTTCCCCACCAGCCAGTGTGGATGATGCATTCGGAGGCATCGCCGTTACAGGCTTTTGCTTCACAGACGGCACCGTAAAACGCTGTAATCGCAGTCGTCCAGATGTCGAGGAGCGTTTCGTGTTTATAAACGCCATCACCACCCGCTGGCGCATCCATCGCGATGATATTACTAATCGTTGGCGGCTTGATTGACGTGCAGGCCGCGATGACATCATCGGCCGGTGCATACGCAAACGCATTCCCATAAAGCCCATTGGTCGTATCCAGATGGACGTGACGGAGGATTCCGCGGATGAGCAGTGGCCGCGGCGCATCGTCCTTTGCACTATCGCGGGTCATCGGTGCAACTGAGGTTGTTGCCATCGCGTGACGGAGACAGCTGCTCACCGGATGCTCGGCGATTTGGAGCTCATCCTGTGCAAGGAGGTTGCCCTCGCCATAGTTGAACAACCATCTGTCGGCGAAGTTGACGCACCACTCAGCAGCATTTCTGGATGCAGACGTGTCCGCGTACGGATAAATGCCAGTGTGTTCTTCGATGACGGTGGCCACTGATATCGCAATCGGTTCAAGCGTTGCACCGGGCTGCCAGGCGCTTACAGTGACATCTCCGATGTGCTCATAGCCATCCGGGATGGCGATGCTGAGGACAAGCTTTTTGTTGGCATTGTAGGGCTTGTTAGGAAAGTCACGGAACAGGGTTGCATTGTCAAATGTAAGGGTTGCTTCACGTATTGCGATCATGTGACATGACTATAACACGGCCAAGTTAACCATGTTCAGCGATGCAGGATGGCTTTCTGTACCATCGGATAAAGGATTTCCGTCCAGATCGTATAGCCTGTGGGAGTCATATGAAGACGGTCTGAGACGTAGAGCTCGTCTCGAAATTTGCCATCGGATGTCATCATTGGCGTAAAGACATCGGCGAATTCCACATTCCGAATTCCCTTGATGTAGTCTGCGGCGAGGCGGTTGTATTCACGAACTTTATCGAGGTGCTTTTCGCGGACGGGGCTTGGTTTGAGTGAGACAACGATGATGCGTGTTGCAGGATCGCTCTTGTGAACCAGGGTGATGAACTGTTTCAGGTCTTCAAAGACACGCTGGACAGGGACTTTGGCATTGATGTCATTTTCGCCGGAATAGAGAACCACAACCCGTGGTTTGTATTGCAAGGCAAGCCGATCGATGTAAAAGACAGCATCCGCGAGCTCGGAACCGCCAAATCCCATATTGATGACGGGGATGCCGTTGAAGTCTTTGGAGAGAGTTTTCCAGTTTTTAATACTGGAGCTCCCGGTGAAGACCACTCCACCGTGTAAATCTGGACGCTTAGCGGCTTTGGCTTCGAGCTTTGCGATTTCCGCATCCCATTGTTCATGTTTACCGGGCTTTGGAGGAGCGATGAGTGTGAGTGCAAGCGCTGCGGCGAGCCATGGGTTCATGTTGGTGTTTCCTAAGACTATGGGATGGTGTATCAGTTATCAGGATGCTTCTGGAATCCGACCAGGTGCCCAGAGATTACGGACATCCTCCCCTCGCCGATGGCGGAGCTGGAGATCAGCCAAGAATGCAGGGAAACCAATCGTCGGCTTCCATCCGGTCAGTGCATAGATTTTACTGAGGTCGTGTTGTTCGACTTCGGCGGGGATGTCGATGCCATAAGCATCGATGAGCTCGGTGCTTGCGGGGACGACCTGCTCGCACCAGACTTCCCAATAGGTCGTAAATTTCTGCAGTACGACAGACGGGATGCCATGATCGGTGTGGACAACGCTACTAAAGATTGTGTATCGGCCTTCGATTCCGGCGGAGATTGCAGCCACATTGGATGATGCAACATCACGGACATCGACGCCGTTACGCAGGAGCTTTGCCCCAAAGTCGAGATAGCGCTTTGGTACGAAGTCGTGGTAACGGAGCATCGCGACGGCTGCCCCAGTTTGGACGTGATAGCCGCGGCACATTTCTTCTCCAACGACTTTTGTGACGCTGTAGACATTGCCGTGTCCATACGCCATCGAGGATGCGTAGACAACGGTGCGGATGTTTTGGCGTTTGCACGCCTGGAGGATATTAAACGTGCCATCCGTGTTGACGGCCCAAATGGTTTCATCGGAGACGGGAGGAATATGTCCACAGTGCCAGGCAGCGAGGTGAACAACGGCATCAATTCCGTCGACTGCCGACTCGCAATCACCGGGTGTCCGTGTGTCGCAACGCGTGAATTCAGCGCCTTCGGGGATGTAAGCCGGTCGTGAAACATCCGCCATCCGGACACGAAAGCCTGCAGCAAGCAGAGCATTTGTTGTTTCTAGCCCTGCGATGCCGGATGCTCCTGTGACCAGTATAAATGCACTCATCGAACCCCTATCCTATCAAATTGCAGTGGAAACTTTCCGGATAATGGCGACATTCAGCTTATTGAATACGCAACATCATCAGAGTTTCTATGTCGGATTTGCCTTGGTGCTTGAGCGGGCCTAGCTCCCATCGAGCGCGCATGTCTGCTTTGACATCGGTATTGGTCGTAGTGATGCTGGTCTTACAAGTTCATGATTTCAGTGGGCTGTATCGGTTTCAGCTACGTAATTGTGTTTCGCCAAAAAAGGAAAAGCCCGGCGGATTCCCGCCGGGCTGCTCGATGTCGAAAAAGGGTGAAGTTACTTTTTCTTGAAGTTGATCTCGCCAAATGGTGTGGTGGCGGAGATGCCTTCGATTTTTCCATCCTTGTCACGGGTGAACTTCAATGCGAAGCTCATTTCCTTGAGCTGTTCGGAGACAAACTCATCCTTGTCATTGACTTCGATGGTCAGCTCAGGCTGGCCTTCGGCTTGGAGAACAATCTTGCCATCCTTGACAGACAGCTTGATTTCAGGAGCACCTGCAAAGTCGGTGACATACGTGCCTTCGGCACCCTTGAGCTTATCGGATGCACCAGCCGCTGGCTTAGGCGCTTCTGGGAGCTTGACAAATGTCTTGCGGGTCCAGGTCATCGTTCCCAGAGGAGACTCAGCCGAGATTCCGGTTACTTTGCCTTCTTTGTCCTTGACAAGCTTAGCGGTTACGCCTTCAGGTAAGGTCTTTCCCTTGATCTCATCCTTTTCGGTGACTTCGATTTCGTAGTCAGGTTGATTTTCGATGGAAAGAATGAACTTGCCGTTGTCGTACTTGATTTCGCCATCGCCAACAGGCCCCTGCATATCAACTGCATACTTGCCCAGGATGTCCGGGAGCTTCTTTGCCTCGGCTGGCTTTTC
>CAIYBQ010000033.1 GCA_903924445.1 uncultured Armatimonadota bacterium
GTTATCTGGTTACTGTACGCATTTGGCGTCCATCCAGTCCCAACTCAATAGG
The DNA here is from genome assembly GCA_903924445.1 of uncultured Armatimonadota bacterium. Classification (GTDB taxonomy): domain Bacteria; phylum Armatimonadota; class Armatimonadia; order Armatimonadales; family Armatimonadaceae; genus CAIRTT01. Next base: position 53 of record CAIYBQ010000033.1, read on the forward strand.
AATACATCAGCAGATGGTCAGAATCAAAATGTGCGGAATAACAAATCCCGGTGATGCAGCAGCAGCGGCTGATGCTGGAGCATCATCCATTGGAATCATCGCCTTCGAAAACAGCCCCCGCTATGTTCATCCGGCGCGACTGTCTGAAATCCGAAGTGCGTTACCCCCTTGGGTAAGCGTTACCGTGGTCGCGCCAGATGCTGAAATTGCTGCACGCTACGATGCTGACTTTTGGCAGCTATATTCCCTTCCCGGTGGAGTTGCAAACAAACCCATTATTCAGGCTATCCGAGTGGGTGATGACCTAAACGTCGCGGATGTCTTATCCAACTACGGTGGTTCGATTGCACTCCTGTTCGATGCGTATCACCCAGACCTCATGGGTGGCTCAGGTCATCGGATTAGTGAGTCTCTGGCTGATCGACTCTTCGCGGCACCATGTCAAGTGCCGCGTATCCTAGCTGGTGGTCTGACTCCGGACAATGTTGCCAAAGCCATCTCAACGTTTACCCCGTGGGGAGTCGATGTATCGTCTGGGATTGAACTATCGCCAGGGATAAAGTGCCCTTTCAAGATGAAAGCATTTGCTGCAGCTGTCATTACAGCGAACACTCTCTAAGGACCGAACTTCCAAGAGTCTAAATGAGAGACTACTTATCCCGTTTGAGCTTGATGACATCCTGCTGAACAACAAGATAAACCATTTGCAGCAGCTGTTCTGACAGCGAACACTCTCTAAGGACCGAACTTCAATAAGTCTAGATCAGAGATCTACCTATCTCCTTTGAGCTCGATGACATACTACTGAATCGAAGGATTATCTAAAGGAGGGTTTGCATCCGCAGGATTGGGAACCACCTCTTTGCTGACCTTTCCTTTGACATAACGCGTTTCCCGACCAGCGTTCGCGAGGAGAAAATCCAAAATCCCATTTGCGACGGCAGTCCCGATAGATTGCTGCGTCGCAGGATTCGCTAAAGAAGCAGCATCGGATGCATTGCTCATAAACCCAGCTTCGACTAGGACACCGACACTGCTGCTTAGACGAAGTACAGCAAAGCCATCGTTCTTGTAGATAGTCTTGTCCGATCGGACGCCAAGCTTCTTTATCGTACTGACTTCGTTCCCGAGTCGATCAGAAATCCTGCTCGCCAGGTCTAAGCACAGCGGTGAATCCATATGGTAGAAAACCAAGCTCCCGTTTACGGCTGAGCTTCGTACGGCATCGTTACAATGAATCGACACGAATGCATCCGCATCGACCCGATTAGAGATGGCCGGACGTTCCTTCAAACCAGGATCAACATCGTTGTCTCGGGTAATGACAACATTCGCTCCCAGAGAATCCAGCCTTGCAGCGGTTGCAAGTGCGATTGGAAGCGTGTTTTGCTTTTCAAGTCGCCCATCAACGCCCTTTGTTCCAGTGCTACCATTACCACCATGGCCCGGGTCGACGAGAATTGTTCGACCAGCAAGCGGCAGGGATGTTTCATCACCGACTTGCTCGCGCAGCGAGACCTTTAGACGTCCATTAGGATCTACATTGATGACAAATCGGGTTGGCTGACTAAGCGTGATCGTAAGCCGCTTCCCCCACCCCATCCCACTCGACCATTCAGATGTACCTAACAAACCATTGTCAATTTTCGTAAACAGGTCTGTCAGCAGCTGGTTAGGGTCATCCAAATTGATGTCCAAAATGAACTGGTTACCGACAATCACTGGACGAAACCATGGAAGCTTTGCTGTTTCGATGACGAAATCGATTCCATGTGGACTGGCCAAAGCTTCGGCCCGCGTCACCGGTGTGACAAAAGGTGCTGGCTTAGCGGGAAATGCCGCCGAGCGCACGACGAGCGATGGTAATGCCCTAGGTGCCACCGTCACTGCTGCGGGTAGTGGTTCAGCGGTAGCCGAAGATACGATCCACTCGGATGCGTTCTCACCCTGTATCAGTCTGAACTTATCGACATCTGGTGATTCGATAACGACTCTGGCAATATTGTCCTGGTATTGCCCCACCCTGATGTTCTTGTAGGTAGCTCCATCGGGAACAGTGGGACTCGCTACATTGGTAACAGCTGCACCCGGGATATCGATGATTACCTTGCCTGATTCTCGATCTCTGACTAAAACTGGCCTAATCGGTAGGTGGGATGCAATTCGAATCGTTTCTCGTTCAGCAAAGACGGCAGAAACCGAAGTTTGAAGCCTTGCAAGTGGAAGCTTTGCATCCAGGATGACACGTGATTTCGTTGCACTAGCAACATCACCCAGCTTGATCATCCCATCCCACTGACGTCCTGGCGCGGATGTCTTTTCCACGCGGACGACCCCAATGCCCGCGGCGGACAGCTCAACACCATCTGTTCCATCGACTTCGGAAACGGTTAGGCCAAGCAACGCAAGAGATTGATGGTTGACATAGATGGTGCCATCGGATCCACGCCAAGCCGATGATGCATCCCCAACAGGTAACAACATTCCACGCGGTGACAAAATTTGAAATGGACGGATCGTTGTTGTGATCCGCCCCGCACGGGCGCTACGACTGGGAGGAGCAAGCTTTTGTTTAGACTGTTGCAAAACCGGATGATTGCGATGAAAAAACAGCGGCAAAACAGCAAGTAAACCGAGGACATCCATGGTGTATCTTCACCTAACAATTGCGTTTCGACAAGCAGAAAAACGAAAATCCGGACATCACGGGGATGTCCGGATCGTTAGTGGAGGCGCGGGGACTCGAACCCCGGTCCGAAGCCAGAGCAGCACAAACGTCTACGAGCGTGTCAAATGATTTATTGTCGTCTGAGTATCGCCCATTTGCAGGCTATGCTTCATCCCAAGCCCCAGCTATTTCCCCCAGTGATCGACGCGCTACACTGATAGGTATCCGAGTAAGTTATCGCCCGCAAAAGTCCCCTCGGAATGGACAATCTTGGACGGCTTAATTTATTAGATTAAGCGAGCACGCAACTTGCGTTGCGGGCGGTTGCAAAGTTGTTTTTTGCATTTGTTTTTTTGCCGGTATTAACGAGGCCACCGGCGCCTCGGCTCGCAATCTGACCCAACTGTACCCCGTCTACTCCAATCGCCCCCATAGTTACTTGGACTAATAATATATCGTACGAACACCACTCGGTGTGACGTTCCCAAAACTACGAAGCCGCCGACTAATATGTTGAGGCCGTAATGCAGCGGCTACCTTGTAATCGGTACCCAACTGTCCTCGTTTTGTCAAAACTGCAGTCCACGCTTTTCTTGCAAATACAGCATCGTGGAACGGTGGAAATCCAGTGCATCCGTGCTTGAGACCGATCGCCCGAATTCCAGTCCATTTTGCCAAGGGTGCCCTGCGGCCAGTAATGCAACACGTGACCAAACATCAACCACCGCCGCGCGGCAATAACCACCCCCACCAAGAATGATGACAGGTTTATCTCCAAACAAGCGGAGCAACGTATCAACCGTTTGTAGCCACTCCCAACGTGTCATCACCAAATGACCCAGTGGATCCTCTTCAAGCGCATCAGCACCCAGCTGCAACACAATCGCATCCGGCGAGAACCGATCCATCAGGTGATTCGTCACATCAGAGACAGTACTACACCAGACATCCCCACCGGTGTTAGGTGCGAACGGTACATTCCAAACACTCTCCTCTGCAGATTTGGATCCGCGGTCCTGCACATTTCCCGTACCAGGGAAAAGCCAGGCCCCACTTTCATGAAAGCTGAGAGTCATGACGTCTGGATCGGAACGAAAGAGTGCCTCTACGCCATCTCCATGATGGACATCAATATCCACATACAGCACGCGTTTATACCCGCTGCCCTTGAGGGTTTTGATGGCAATGGCGATATCAGACAGAATGCAGAAGCCACTCGCGTGATCATAGTGTGCATGATGTAAGCCTCCGGCAAAGCTGATGGCTCTCTTGAATTTTCCGTCTGCTACAAGGCTGGCGCAGAGCTTCGAGCCGCCACAGTAAAGGAGCCCATTCTCCCACATCCCGGCAAAAGCCGGCGTATCCCCCGGGCCAAGACCGTATCGAGATAACGGAATTCCAGTCTCGCCCTGGGATGCGCGTTTGATGATCTGGATGTATTCCTCATCGTGGACCGAAAGCACATCGGATTCACTGCAAGGAGAAGGTTCCATCAACACCAAATTTGTATCAAACGCACCTTGGTTACGAAGCGTTTCACAAATGTCGATCAGCCTTGATTGCTGCAGGGGATGCCTTGGGCCGAGATTATAACTGGCATACAAATCAGAATGTATATAGGCAGTCTTCATCATATGAGTAATACTACCCGGAACACATATTGACGTTCGAAAGTACAATCAACCATGAGTCAAAGTTTTAATGCGTTTGCAATGGCGCAAGAGCAGCTTCATGCGGTCGCCGCATTGATGGGACTTGAACCGGATGTGACCACGGTTCTTGAAATGCCAAAGCGTGAGCTTACGGTCCACTTCCCTGTTCGAATGCGTGATGGAGCGATCAAGTCATTTACGGGCTACCGAGTCCACCACAACTTGACCCGTGGACCAGCGAAAGGTGGTATCCGTTACCACCCTGACACCGACATCGATGAAGTTCGTGCACTGGCATTTTGGATGACGATAAAGTGCGCTGTTGTGAACATCCCGTTTGGTGGAGCCAAAGGTGGTGTCGTCTGCGATCCATCACAGCTGGATATCGGCGAACTTGAGCGCCTTACACGTCGCTACACATCCGAAATCGCCATCCTCCTTGGACCGGATAAGGACATTCCTGCACCTGACATGGGTACGAATGGTCAGACAATGGCCTGGATACTCGATACATACTCATCTCTCAAAGGAACGACCGTTCCCGCAGTTGTGACTGGTAAACCAATCAGTGTTGGAGGTTCTGAAGGCCGTGTAGAGGCGACAGGACGCGGCGTTGTGACAATCACGCGTGAGGTCCTCCGTTCACTCAACATGCAGCTTCCTGAGTCAACGATTGCAATTCAAGGTTATGGAAATGTTGGTTCAGCAGCAGCCGTTCTGTTCCATGTAAGTGGTGCCAAGGTCGAGGCAGTCTCCGATGTCAATGGCGCAATTTACCGCAAGGGCGGGATTGATATCCTTGCACTCCAAGATTACGTTCGTCAGCACCGGACCGTTGTTGGATTTCCAGGTGCTGATCCCATTCCTGCCGATGAAGTCCTCACGATGGCTGTCGATGTTGTTGTGCCGGCAGCGCTACAACATGTCATTACCGCCGAGAATGCCAACCAAATCAGGGCAAAGGTTGTCGTCGAAGGTGCTAATGGACCAACGACCCCCGATGCGGATGTCATTCTGCGAAGTAACGGTGTTACAGTCGTCCCAGATGTTTTAGCAAACGCTGGAGGCGTTACAGTCAGCTACTTTGAGTGGGTTCAGGGATTACAGAGCTTCTTTTGGACCGAAAATGAAGTCAACAACCGGTTGGAGCAGATCCTGATTCGGGCCTACCAACAAGTCCATCGCGCTGCTCAACACCATAAAGTCGATCTTCGGATGGGCGCTTACATAGTGGGTGTCGGACGTGTTGCCGATGCCATTAGATCAATGGGTATCTATCCGTAGGAAGTAATCAATATGTCAATTCTTCATCGGCCATTTGGTAATACGGGAGAGTCGCTGTCCATCATTGGAATCGGCGGTGTAACTGTTGTCGGCCACGATGCAGCAGCATCTGTTCGATTGTTTGATGAGGCGCTGGATGCAGGAGTCAACTACGCCGATGTAGCTCCGAGTTACGGTGTTGACCAAGAAACAGAACTTCGCTTTGGGGATGCCCTCGTAGGTCGACGTGATAGGGTCTTTCTTGCCTGTAAGACAGGTGAACGCGGTGCTGATGGAGCAAGACTTGAGCTTGGTCGCAGCCTTAAGCATTTGCAAACAGACCACATCGACCTGTATCAGCTACACGCAATCACAAGCGTGGAAGAAGTGGATCGTGCGTTCGGACCTGATGGTGCGATGGAAGTGATCATCAAGGCGCAGCAGGAGGGGAAAATCCGACATATCGGATTTAGCGCCCATTCTGTGGAAGCAGCACTTAGAGCATTGGAGCTGTTTCCGTTTGTAAGTGCGCTCTTCCCAGTCAACTTCGTTACAACATACGCAGGAAACTTTGGACCGCAGATTATTGATGCCTGTATTGCAAAGGGAGCATCCCGCCTGGCTCTAAAGGCTATGGCAATGACTCATTGGAAAGATGGCGAATACCGAGGATTTCCAAACTGCTGGTACTCACCTATAGCAGATGAACGGCTTTCAGAACTCGCCCTAAGATGGACATTGTCGCAGGATGTTACCGCCGCAGTCCCTCCGGGTGACCCAATACTGTTTCGCCGCGCATTGGCCTATGCTCAACGCTTTACGCTGATAACAGATTCGGAAATCGCTGAGCTGAAGCAAGTTGCCATGCACCAGGCTCCAATCTTCTCGACAGTGTAATTACAAATGGGGAGCCGGCTTTGGCTCCCCATTCGTCACATTGCTATCCGGTTCCTGTGGTTGACCCTTCGCCGGTTCCCGAGCCATCATCGGACGAACCGCCTCCAAACCAACTCCAGCGGTTATACTTCTCGACGGTGCCATCCGCGTAGCGAATCTCAACATTACCTTCAGCATCCCACTTGATGAGGGCTGGAAGCAATGGGTCTGAGCCTTCGATTCTTGCATTGCCACTACCATCGGCGTTAAACATAAAGGTTGACTTGTAGCCATCACTGGATTCGACCAGCGAACTTCCAGAGCCGTCCATCCGATACGTACCCGAGTAGCGTGACCACGCGCCAGAAGCAAGTGTAGTACTTGAGCTATACGTATAGTCGCCCTCGGCTACGTAGGTGCTTGACCCTTTGTCAACGGTGCCATCTGCGGATATGCTTTCGTACTTTGAGCGAAACGTTCCATCCGCTTCGGATTCAGTGATGCAGTCTCCATAAGCCACGGCAAGCGGACCTTTTTCGAACCGATATCTGTGTGAAAAGACAATCGGAAAAATGGTCCAGTCGGACGGCATGATCGATTCGGCATACCCTGCTGGTTCGGTCTTCGCCTCATCCAGATACATGTCCTGCCGATACATATCTGGCGTCGTTTTTACGTCAACCCAAAGCTGCAACCAATCATCAAAGTAAAAATACGGGTAGTAATCATCAGGTGGCAGAAACTGTCTGGTTCGACCGGATAAACCAGCACCACCGATGTTCCGGAAGTACATGTCAAGTCGTGGAGCGGCAACATTGCTTGCACCACCACCCGGCATCCCACCTTCATTCATCGAGAGTGTAGGAGCATTTCCACTCATCTGGCCCTCAGAGCCGAGCATCGACTTTACAATCGATTTAGCCTTAGCACGTGTACCACCCGTACCAGGGTATGGCATTACCCCACCACCACAGCCATGAAGCAGGAGAGCTGATGCCATCATTCCAACAATAGCAAATCTTCGTGTCATCGTCATTTCCCTTTTGCTACAAGAATTACCAGAGAACTAAACTACGCCGAGTCCAAATAAACCATATTCAACCGACTCTACAAGAGCCTCCCAAGAGGCTTCAATGATGTTCGTCGATACACCAACCGTATTATACGAGTGACCATGGTGATCCGTAGATTCAATGATTGCACGTACCTTTGCGGCGGTACCTTCACCGGATGTCACAACACGTACTTTGAAGTCGGTCAGTGTGATACTCGCCAGCTGAGGGTACGCATCGCAAAGTGCCTTACGTAGTGCTCCATCCAAGGCGTGTACAGGACCATCTCCATCAGCCACTGTCAGATATTCCTTGTCACCAACGCGAACCCGCAGCGTTGCTTCTGTTATCGGACTCTGATCTGAGCTGCGCTTCTCAACAAGGACCCTGTACCCAATCAGATCAAAGAACTTTTGATACTGTCCGGTTTCCTTGCGTACGATTAGTTCAAAGGATGCTTCAGCACCTTCAAATGCATAGCCAGCAGCCTCTTGCTCGGTGACTGTATTAAGAACAGCACGAACTTCCTTGGAGTTCTTATCCAATATCAGGCCCATGGTTGCCGCATGCTGCACAACCGTCGCCTTACCCGACTGCTCGGAAATAGGTAAGCGCCGTACATTTCCAACGGTCTCTGGGGTGACATGTTCATATGCCGATGCATGCTTTGAAATACCATCCACATGTAGGCCAGCTTTATGCGTAAAGGCATTCTTCCCAACGTATGCCGCACGTGCATTGGGCGAAAGATTCGCCGTTTCGTCCACAAAAGTAGACATTGATGTCAAGTCCTGAAGGGTGTGCTCTTTACCGACTTGATATCCAAGTTTGATGGACAAATTCGCAATCACTGGAATCAGGTTGGCATTCCCAGTTCGTTCACCAAGTCCATTAATGGTTCCCTGCACATGTCGACACCCAGCCATGACCGCCGCGAGTGCATTAGCCGTTCCACAATCTCCATCGTTGTGCGGGTGCATCCCAATCATTGTTGTCTTAAATGTGTCAACCAGGTCTGCAATTATCTGACTGATTTGATGCGACAGCATCCCGCCATTTGTGTCACAAGGCACGATAACATCGACGCCAGCACGGACGGCTTCACCGAGGACATTTTTTGTGTAGTCAGGGTTGAGAAGATAGCCATCGAAAAAGTGTTCTGCATCAAGAATTACCTTTTTCCCTTGGTCTTTCAGATACTTCACGGACTCGAAAACCATTTTGAGGTTTTCACCGCGTGAGACACGCAGAATTTCATCCACTTGCCAAGCACTCGACTTTGCGACGATAGTAACGACGGGTGTGTGGGCATCCAGAACCGCCTTCAAGAGCGGATCCGTTTCTACATCACTATTCGCCTTGCGCGTAGCGCCAAACGCTGCCAGCGCTACCCCACTTAAATCGACATCGCGCATCCGAGCAAAGAACTCAGTATCCTTTGGAACAGCCCCTGGCCAGCCACCTTCGATGTAATCAACACCGAACGAAGCAAGGCGTTTGGCGATGCGAATCTTATCTTCCACAGAAAACGAAACACCGTCCATCTGTGAACCATCCCGAAGAGTCGTATCGTATATTTCTACGCGTTCCATTACTTAGCTATAACCCCTCTGTCATCGGATGCAGAACCCAATTCATTCCAATATGCAGCAAGCACCCAATCGCTATAATCACCATTCCCACACTTGTAAACCGTATCCCCGACCTTCTTTAAGCCTTGCTGGGCATAAAAACGTGATGCTCTTGCATTTCCGGGATAGTGGGTCAGATATAGTCCAGCGGCTCCAGAGCTTCTGGCGCTGCCTACAATGGCATCCCAGAGCTGCTTCCCAACACCTTGACCATGTAAAGATGCTTTCAGATAGAGCTTGTCAACTTTGTAGAATCCGGGTATGTAGACATCTGCATCATCTTCCGCCAACACGCCAATTGCATAGCCAACGAGAGTATCGGCATGTCGCGCCACAAAGATGTCTGCATTGTTGCAATATCTGTAGCACTCAACAACCCGACTGGCGTGACCATTGGAAATATGCTGGCGAATATGCTCTTCATCAACAATACCAGCCCATGTTTCGATAAATGTTGCTTCGACGAGAGCCTCAAGGACGAGAAAATCGTCAGGCCGCGCACGTTCGACTTGGACCAATTAAAAGTTCTGCCCGAGCGAGACATACGTCTGCAATCGACTGCCCAATGCGAAGTCAAGACGAATGGGTCCAAACGGCGTTGCAAAGCGTAGACCTGCACCGACACCGGTTTTAAGGTCTCTTCCCTCGATTGACCTACCCCTCGATGCTCCACCATAATCAACGAAAAGTGCACCAGTTACGTTCTCTGAGACAGGGACCCGCAGTTCGGCCGTTTGCAGAAACATTGATGAGCCCCGAAGAGAATAGAGGTCATAGCCACGCATCACGTCAAAACCGCCAAGGTAGAACTGCTCCGTCAAAGGCACGATTCCAGTGGTAGCCCCCACCATCGTCCTAGATGCCAACGTCAGTGCAGGCTTTTGAGGTGTGGATTTCCGTGAAAGTCGTCGATATGTCCTGAAATCTAATTCAGACTTAGAAAAGGAGGTCGAACCTCCAAAGCCCGTCGATGCGTGTTCCGTCGAAAGTCGCCAATTCTTTCCAGACTGCGGGTTCGTCGCGTTATCGCGTGAATCACCACCAACTTGAAATCTTAGGGCACTTACAGTTCCAACACTACTAGCGAGCTCCGCAGGTGATGCTCCTAAGTTAGATGGCGCTGCCAACATGCTTACATCGTCGTAACGGTAACCTAACCAAAAGTCGTTTTGACCGATTCGACGTCCGATGCGTGCATTTCCGCCTTTACGCTGTTCATAGTTCCGGAGTGTCTCTACATTGTTTGAGAAGGTTGGAAGAAACAACGTGTTCTGATCATAGACTGAGAAATCAAATCCTGGAGACTTTTTGTTTCCAACGGGATGTTGAAGGCTAAGGGAGAACGCCTGGCGAGCCGGTTGTTGAATAAAGTTACCCAATGCATCCAGTGTCAAAAAAGACCACCGCTGCCAGTTAAGCTGCGCTTGGTCGAGTGAACCAAACAGATTGTTTTCCGTAAGGGAAACAAAACCCGTGAAGCCGGTGAAATCGCCGTAACCGACGGTAGCCGCAACGTTTCCGGTCTGAGTATCTTTTAACGTGACCTTTACATCGACCGTACCAAGCTCACCAGTTTCATCATCGCTTATGACAGGTGCGATTTGAACATCGGCGAAAGCGCCCAACCTAGCGAGGCGTCCACGATCGGCTTCGCTTGTGGGAAGGTGGTATGGACTCCCGACTTTGAGGTCAAGAAACCTTGTAATGCGATTGATGTTTGTTTTCTTGCTACCAACAAAGACAAAGCTGCGAATCTTTCCTTCGACGACTGTCATCGTCCACCGCTCACCCTGTTGTTCAACATCGGTGACAACGGCTAGAGGATATCCCTGTGACTTGTATTCATCCTGAATCGCAGACACAACAGCCTGTCTTGTTTTAGTGCTGAGTGCCTTGAGCCTCGCAACTACTCGTGTCACAGAGATAACATTGACACCTTTGAGCTCAAAGGAATCGGTTTGCTGTGAAACCACATTGCAAATCACTGCTACAGGCATCAGAAAAGGCATTACAGTCCCTCGTAAACAAAACAAGCGTGACTCCCTAAAGGGGGCCACGCTTGTTACTATTCAGCCCGCACGTTAGCGATTGACCGCGCCCACCAGAAATGCCGTCGCAATCCAAGCAATCGCAATAATGCGGGTGTAGTTGGACATGATGTCATCAAATCCGGCTTTACCTCGGAATGATCCACCAGGGGTGTTCTGGACGCCCGAGCCAAATCCTTCACTCTTGGGATTTTGCACTACGACTACAAAAATCAGTGCAATAGACAAGAGAAAAAGGACAATCGTCAATAACGCAACGAGAATCGACATGACTAGCTGCCATCTCCATCAGACTTCTTGTCTTCAGGCTTGTCTTCATCGATGACCGACTTCTTGAACTCGCGAATTCCTTCGCCAAGTCCTTTTGCCAGCTGGGGAATCTTTGTGCCGCCAAACAGAACCAAGAAGACAACCGCAGCGATTGCCCAACCTTCCCATCCTGTCCAATATGCTACTGTCATTACCGTAATCCTCCGCACTCACGTGCTGTACTTCTATGCTACCTCATCCGATGTCGAGTCCGCCCGACCTTCGGTTGTGATTGCGGGTGAATCTTCTACGTCCACCGACTCAACATTGCTTGCAGAATCCCCACCCTCAACAAGGGGTGAGACCACGCCAGGCGTAGTTTCAACGCTAGCAACCTCAACGGCAGTCTCGACTGCGCTATCAGGTTGAACGTCTGAGTTATCACCCATTTCCGAACCATCGGTAACCACATCCAATGCGACAACCTCTGACTCCGCACTAGGCTCATCAGCAATAAGTGTGCCATCTTCAGCATACGATTTACCCGTGATTTCCAGCGTCTTCGACGGTGGAGCCGGCTCGAGCTGATGGTCAGGATCATGCGAATAAGCGTGCGAATCACTCAATCCGTACTGATCCATCGGCTCTTGATACGTCGATGAATCCGTATAATTTGAATACGATCCGTAGTTGTAATTAGTGTCCATGGATACATGCTGCTCAAGGTCAAGTGCCTTTGTCATGTCTCCTGACATCTTCTTCAACTCGCGCATAGCCTGACCTATTTGACGACCAATTTCAGGAAGCTTTTGCGGGCCGAACACCAGCAAAGCGATGACCATCACGATGATCAGGGTCTGTGTACCAATAAAGCCTAAAACCATAATTGTTAACTCGAATACGCATGTTATCGTGGAATCGTTCCCACAAGCCATCTAACATTGTCGGCTTGACACCACGAAGTAAGTATAGTAACATCCACTCGCTATCTGCCCAGATGGTGAAATGGTAGACACGCTGGTTTCAGGTACCAGTGCCGAAAGGCGTGCGAGTTCGACTCTCGCTTTGGGCATCAACGGCGCCGCGAACGGCGCCGTTTTTTCGTTTTCACCACCTCTTCACCATTTGTATCACTAGATATCTCTGTTGATGATTTGGCGTCATCAAAGGCTTTCTTGCTTTCCACATCTATTGGCTGCCCAAGCTCACCTTTTATAACCAGCGCATGTGGAACCTCGCGGCTTGGAAGAGATTCACTTGAATGTCCCGTTGCCAATATTTTGCCGTTGAAGACAATCGATGTACTGAAGCCACTGTCCATAAGAAAGGCTTCTTGCAAACCAGCTGCCGCGGCTCCACGGGCCATCGCTGATGTCGTAATCACGTTCTGTGTCGCACCGTAGACGAGGGTCCCATCGGATTTCCACCCAAAGAATGCGCGTTTACGCGGATCGTTGAAGTCACCAGCGGCGGCAGTGGATATTTCACTCCTGGAACGTGCTTCGCCGTTGTGGACAATCCAAGCTCCAGCCAAAAAGCAGTCAGTGAACTCAGGATGGAGCTGACGAACCCCATCCTCGCTGTTCAATGCTTCGGAACTGAATGGAGCAACGCTGATCTTTGTCTCATTCCATGCAATCAGTGGTCGACCGATTAACTTTTCCAACCGCCGCGCATCACGATCAACGAAAAACACACCCTCATTCTGTGACTTAAAGGGACCAATCATGGCGTTATCGGTTCCTCGGAGAGCAGCATTGACGAAGAACGTGCCATTCATTCCAGCCATACCGCTATGTTTTTCAACATAGGTTCCAACGGACTTCCGTCCACCCGCCGGGTCTCGCACCGAAACAGGGACCCCGCCCGACACAAATACCAACGATATTCCGTCGAATTCTCCAGCGGTTAGCGTGATTGGAGCGTTGTTGATGTCCGTGGTAACAACAGCTGCAGGCACATTCTTTGCCCGGTCTTGAGACTGCTCAAATGCATCCTTGTACTTCGTTTGAATCGTCCGCTGTATCTCCAACACACCAGGGGATTCCTCGGCAGGACCATTCTTCATCGTAAAGGCCATCGTGTAGCCAAGAGACTTTGTCAGCTCGATTGTCTTACTATCGGCACTGCCAACTGGATAGGCAAGAAATGGCACTGGATGGCCCAATTGCTCTTCTAACAGAGACTTTGATTCTGCGAGCTCCCGCTCTTGGTCATCGATAGGAAGGGATTTCAAATCACCTGGATGTGAACAGGTGTGGCCACCGATTTCGACCAATCCGGACTTGTCCAGCTCTTTGAGCTGATCCCATGACATCTTCGGATGACTTCCAGACTTATTGCCAACAAAGTCCGTATGCACAAACATACCGCTCGGAATGTTCTTAGACTTCAAGATTGGCCAGGCGTTATCATAAAACCCTTGGTAGTTATCATCAAATGTCAATACGACTGAGCGTTCAGGGACTTCCTTCCCAGTCACAAGGTGTTCATGAAGGTCCTTGAGAGATAGGTAATGTGCGCCTTGTTCATCGAAATAGTCCAGGATTTGGTTAAACTCGTCAACGGTGGAATCGAAGTAAACACTACCCTTTCCACGCTCTGTGACCACATCGTGAAACATCAGCACAGTAACCCTGGATGAAAGCGCACGCGGGTGAAGCGGCGCGAACGCGGTTGGATCATAGGCCGGTTCTGGAGGCACAACAGGCAAAGGCGCAGGTTTTACCCCTGCATTCGCGTCCGGCTGCTTTGGAGCATTGAGTTTGCTCGTGCAGCCGTAAAACGCCATCGCGACAACAACAAGAATCGCTACATATTTGAGATTGAATCTATGCACATCATCAGTTTATGGCAATTAGTCGCAGCTCCAACCGGAAACTGAGAACTTTTTCGTTGCTTCCGGATCGCACAGGGTCTCATCGAACTGGCCCCCCGCGACAAGAAACTTCGCATGGCCATCGGCGAAGATAATCGTCCCGCCCTGAGCGTGCCACTGCTTGTAGTAGTACGGGAAATACTCGTACTTAGAGCCATCCCTGTCAAATGGCGGCGCAAACCAAGGAAGCATCTCGTCACGCATGATTCGGGTGTTTGCTGGCTCTACAAACTGTGCAAGCGTTACGACGGCATTTCGAGTCTCTACAATGTTGTTTTGCACACTAACACCCGCGACGGTGCTAAATGTACATCGAGTAAATCGGTAGCTTGAACCATAGCATTCCCAGTAGGAACGTCCCTTGCCTGGAATGTCAGAACATCCCCCATATTCGACATTCGATGGACTTTCAGCCGGGACAGGTCCTCCGTTGTCATCAGGGCACCGGAAGACTGCTACTGCCTTGACATACGGAAAAAGTGCGACCTCGACTCCAAGATGGCCCGCAACATTAGCCGGCGGTTGCGTGTTGTAAGCGTGGAATATTGGCATCCCCTCGTCATAATCCTGCGCATACATCACCACAGACATCCCGACTTGTCTCGCATTCGAAACACAGGACGTTTGTCTCGCTTTTGCGCGAGCCTGCGCAAAGACAGGGAAAAGGATAGCAGCAAGGATTGCTATAATCGCGATAACAACAAGGAGCTCTATCAGCGTAAAGGCACGTTTCATGTTTCTTCCCGCCGACGGCAGGAGACACAAGGCCACAAAAGGCAAGCGCTTCCCTCCGCCGGTATTAACCGGATCAGGTATTTGGGGTCGGCTCATGGCCCTCTCAGCACAGTTACAGGTGCTCCCCCAGCGAACATCATTTTACCGCTCCTGCGACCAAAATCGAAACCATTGATGTATTACCGCTGGAAGTTCTGGAACAACAATGATTACTACAATGAACAATGTACTACGAGGTTAGTTCAACACATTACGGTAACTTCTCGTGAAGCACTCCCTGTTTGAAAAAGATGAACCCAGTCGGCATTGACATTGACCGCTGAATCATCGGTGTCAAACCCGATATGCAAATTGCCCTGTTAAAAGCAATCTCTATTCGCTTCTGTGCACTGCCAATCAGATCCCAAAACACACAAGTACACCGCAGAAATTAATTGTCAGGTGAGTGACTCCAAACAGTTGGAGTGGACTATATCGCGTAACAGATACATCGAAGATGTCAACATCCATCCGCATCGCTCTCCGCTAGCCGTAGTGACGACACACCAGTGCAGTATTAGAGAGGCTCAGGCGAAAAGGAACCACGGCGAACTCAAATGCCACTCCAAGGCTCACCGCCGTTATGCTTGGGGATGCTTCCCGTAAACCCCTCCAGCCCCGCGAAACGAAACCTGCTGAAATGGTTCGTCAGAGCCGTCATAGCCCCTGCGTATTCGGACGAGCTACGTACATTTTCGATAACATTCGTCGCTTCACGAGGGTCATTGACAAGGTCATATACTTCATCTAGAAGCCCCGTACCGAACCGGTGGATGACCTTGAGCTTGGATGTCCGTATCATCCGGGCATTACCATATTCGCAAATGGCAACATCACGGGTCTCGTTCGTCTTACCCATTAACCATGGAAGCAATGAGATTCCTGGATTAGATTCCACATCGCGCTTGCGACTTACCGAAGCCAAGTCCAAAATCGTCTCAAATTGATCGCAGTGATTCACCCACGAACGATTTACCTGACCAGCGGCTGATTTCCCCGGCATCCGCCATACACAGGGGACCCGAATCGATTCATCGTAAAAATTCTGTGGGATGGTGGCGTTTCCCTTGTAATACAAGCCATGATGGCCATTCATATGACCATGATCCCCTGTGTAGAGAACTGCCGTATTATTCACCGTTCCAAGCGCTGTCAAGTGATCCAGAACACGACCTACACACTGATCAATCGTTTCCACCGATGCTGCATACTGTGCCATCCGACGCTGATGCTCAGGTAGTAATGGCATCTTCCCGGGCACTCTGGTGGCATTTCCAGTGTATTTCTCAACCTTTACCGACTTCAAAGGATTAGCCGCGTAGTAGTCGACTAAGTGTTGGGGATGGTCCGTAAATGGCGAATGTGTATCCGTCAGACCAACGAACAGAAACACCGGTCGCTTATCTGATGTGTCGCTCAGGAAGTCGATGGCACGGGATGTCAAAAAGTCTGATCGCTGACCGACATAGGTTACATCTCGACCATTGTCGTTAAACTTACACTGTCCCCGATGCGGATATTGATCTTTGTTTTCACCGACATAGAAGTCGAAGCCAGGTTGATGCACCCAAGATTGACCACAGTGCCACTTACCAACAAAACCAGTTCGATAGCCCCCATCATGGAGTAATGAAGCCAGCGTTGGTAGACGTTCTGGAAGCCACTTCATTGGATATGTCTTTTCATCTATCCAGTCATGGATGCCGTGTTGGCTTGGGTACATTCCTGTCCAGAACGACGCACGCGCCGGGCTACAGACAGGACTTGGGGTGTACGCATTTGGGAAGTAAATACCATTTGCGACCAATGAATCTAATGCCGGCGTGCGCAGCTCGGGAGTTCCAAAGCAGTTCGCCGCCCAAGGGCCATGGTCATCGGTTAGGAAAACAACGATATTCGGCCGCATGACCCTGACCTATACCTTGTCGAAAGTCGGTAGCGGTGACATTCCAATGGTCGACAGAAGCCGAATTCCATATGCAAGCGCATCATCACCAAAATCATAACCGGGCGTGTGCAGGTGGTACGGACAATCGGTTCCAAGGCGAAACATAGCGCCTGGGACGTGCTCCAAGTAATGAGCAAAGTCTTCCGCGCCCATCGTGGGTTCGTCCAACCAAGTTACGGTCCCGCCAACCGCTGGAGACGAAACATGACCAGCAATGTGATTGATGACAGCGTTGTTATTTACAACCGGAGGCGTTCCGATTTTCCAATGTACACGCACATCAACACCGTGGGCATTTCCAATCGCTTGGAGAACGGCATCGATACGAGTCATGAGATACGAGCGCGTATCGTGCTTTAGTGTGCGCAGGGTCCCTGCAATCGTGGCTGTATCAGGAATGATGTTCCGGGCTGTCCCCGCGTTGAACATCGTTACAGAGATAACCGCACTGTCAACTGGGCTAACATTGCGACTAACTAGCTGCTGTAGTTCAACTACCATTGAAGCAGCGGCTAGTATTGGGTCCTTTGCGAGGTGTGGGTAAGCTGCATGGGCTCCGTGCCCGGTAATCGTAACTTCAAAGGTATCCGACGATGCCATTGCTGGTCCATGTTTGAGACCAATTACACCTATCGGCAAATCAGGCCAGCCGTGCGACATCACGATGGCATCGACGCCATCTAGTCCCCCACCAGCGATCACGGAAACCGCTCCGGAAACCGTTTCTTCAGCAGGTTGAAATAGGCACCGTACACGCCCAGCAAACTGGTCACGTAGCTGATTGAGCGTTAAAGCAACACCCAACAACGTCGCTGAATGTCCATCGTGACCACACGCATGCATCACGCCAGGAACTTGACTTGCATAAGAAGAATCGGATACTTCTTGGATAGGTAATGCATCCATATCTGCCCGGATTCCCCAGCAACTACCGCCGGGTAATCCTTCAATGGTGCACATCAGGCCATGCATACCCCCAAGCCCCGCCACTACATCAATTCCGTTACCTTCCAAGATCGCTTGAATCCGACGGGCTGTCTGCTCCTCGTTCCCTGAAA
>CAIYBQ010000034.1 GCA_903924445.1 uncultured Armatimonadota bacterium
GACATCGTCCTGGCACCGGATGGCCACACCGTTTACGCTCTCGACATCGCCCGCCAGCGTGTTGTGGTCTTTGATCTCACAAAGCGCTCTGTGATTGCTGATGTTCCCGCAGGCCGTCAGCCCTTTGCCCTCGCCTTAAATGAAGATGGCAGCCGGTTGTTTGTTGCCAACATCGGCATTTTCAACTACTCCCTCGTTCCCGATCCAAAGCCCGGGACCCCTTTCAGTAAGCGTGGCCTCCGTGTTCCTCCGTTTGGCTTTCCAAGCAAAGAAGCCACCAGCGGCGTTGAAACCGAAGGACGCTTTGTTAAGGGTCTTGGGCCCGCTCGCGTCCCGGATGCACAATCGGTTTGGGCATATGATGTCCGCAACCCTGCAAAGCCAACCATCACGGGTAAGGCAAAGACAGGAATCCTCATTCACGCCCCCGCGGATGCCGGGAAGTCCGTCGGTGGCAGCGCACCAAGTGCACTCCTCGTGAGCGGAAACACCCTCTGGGTGGCAAATGCAAACAACGACACCATCCAAGCCTTTGATGTCCGCACGCTCAAGGTCACCAAGACCATTAAGCTCACGCCTACCAAAGCCCTCGCTCGTCTCCGCGGCGTGATCCCAACGGGGATGGCTATCAACCGCAAGGCAACCCGTCTCTATGTGGCGGAAGCTGGTATCAACGCGGTCGGCGTCATCGATATAGAGAAGGGCGTCGTCATCGGGCATATCCCGACCGGCTGGTATCCAACGCAAGTCGCACTCGGCCCATTCGATGAAAACCTCTTTGTCGCAACCCAAAAGGGAATCGGGCAAGGGCCTTCAGGTCACCTGAATCCCCGCCAAAAAACCGATGAGCGCTTCAACATGGCAGCGATGCCGGGGATGCTTAATGTCATCCCGATGCCAAAGGACAAAGTCCTCTCAGCGCTTACTCAGAAGGTTTTGCAATACAACGGCCTCCTCCCCGTAAAGGCCGACCGCCCAGCGGTCCCAGCGGATATCGAATACGTTGTTTTCATCACCAAGGAAAACCACACCTTTGATGGCATTTTCGGCGAGCTCAAAGGCGCAAATGGCGAACCCGAGTACGCGCAGCTGGGTGAAAATGGCTGGCTGGCCGCCAAGGGGCGTTCCGAGCGGATGCCCATCATGCCTAACCATGTCAAGCTCGCCAAGCAGTTTGCCATCAGCGATAACTTTTACATGGAGCCTGCCGGGTCTGGGGATGGCCATCGCTGGTTGGTAGGCGTCTATCCAAGCCTTTGGACAACCCGTGTCTACTACGCCGGCTGGGAGTTTGCACTGAGCAACACCGCAAAGGGCCGGCTGACATCTTTTGGTTCAAATGGCAGTCAAATTCCTGAGGACTACCTCGAAAATGGTTCGCTGTGGGAGCACCTGGCGCGTGGCGGAATTACGTTTCGTAACTACGGCGAGGGCTATGAGCTCCCGCACAACGATGAAGACTCTGTCGATTCAAAGTCTGGCGCGAACATGCTGGTCAACTTCCCGATGCCAAAGGTGCTCTTCGACAACACCTGCTTTGACTTCCCCGCGTATAACAACAATATTCCAGACATCGTCCGGGCCGACTGGTTCATTGATGACATCGCGAAATACCGCCAGCAGCACAGCGGCAAAATGCCGCGCTTCATCAATATTGCCATTTGCAATGACCATGGCGCCGACCCGCAGCCAAAGCGCGGCTTTCCGTACACGGAGAGCTACATGGCTGACAATGACTTGGCGCTCGGACGCATCGTTGAGTTTCTCTCAAAGCAACCTGAGTGGAAGAAGATGGTGGTTTTCGTAACGCAGGATGACTCCGGCGGGGATGCTGACCACGTCGATCGCCACCGCTCCTTTGTGCTAGCCCTCGGGCCGTGGGTCAAGCCGGGCTATGTAAGCCATGAGCACACCAGCATCATGAGCATCATCAAGACCATTTACAGAATCTTCAAGCTCGGACCAAACAACCTCTTTGACATGACGGCGACCGACCTCTCGGACATGCTCAGCTCCAAGCCGACCTTTGCGCCATACAAACATACCAATGTCGACCCGCGCATTTTCAAGCCTGCGGACACGATGGACCCGGATGATCCGAAGTTCGAGAAGCGTCGTGGGGAGAGGCCGTCCATGCGGATGGATGATCCAAAGTGGATTGAGCGGGTGCGGACCGGTGGGGATGTCGATAAGCGCTGATAAAGATGAATGCCTGCGCTGCCGGATGACGGGAGAATGCACGCTGTGATGCTGCTTGAGACATTCTTTGATGATGCCGCTCGGCGCTGGCCGGATGCGATTGCGCTCGACATTCCGCCGCCGTTTGGTGAGGAGCATCCACGTGTCCGTTTGACGTACGGGGAGCTGGACAGAAGCGCCGCGAACATTCACGCCTGCCTCACAGCCATGGGGGTGGTGCGAGGCGATATCGTGGCCATCCTTACGCCGCGGACAAACCCGCTTGCTTACGCAGCGCAGCTTGGCATCAACCGCTGCGGGGCGGCCTTCGTGTCGATTGACCCCGTGTTTCCCGCCGGGCATATCGAGCGCATCCTGACAGATGCCACGCCAACAGTCGTTATTACAGATGAGACATTTGCAAATGTCCTGAAGGATGTCGGCTACCCACCCGCGCGTGTCATTACCAATGAAACGCTGATGACCGGGACATATCCGCAGCCTCCGATTGTTTCGGGGCAGGAAACAAGCGACCTCGCGTATCTGATTTACACCAGCGGGACTACGGGTTTGCCGAAAGGCGTGATGATTCCGCATGCCGGGATTTCCAACCTTGTGGCAAGCGACATTAAATATTTCGATATCGGGCCCGGCGATCGCTGCGCACAAGGGTCATCGCTGTCGTATGACTCATCGCTTGAGGAAATCTGGCTGGCGTGGGCGGTGGGCGGCACCGTCGTCGTGATGTCGGATGAAATCGCGCGGCTTGGTCCAGACCTTGTCACATGGCTGCAGGTTGAGCGTATTTCGGTGCTCTGTCCGCCGCCGACTTTGCTCCGGACGATGGGCTGCGACGACCCGGCGGAGGCCCTGCCGGAGCTTAGAATCATTTACGTTGGCGGGGAGGCGCTGCCCCCGGATGTCGTGGATGCATGGGCGCCCGGTCGCCGCCTCGTCAATGGCTACGGACCGACCGAGTGTTCGGTTACCGCAACACGTGCCGAGATTTTGCCGGGCGTACCCGTTGTGATTGGAAAGCCTGTCAGTAACCTCGAGGCGTTTATTCTGGATGATGCCCTTCGCACGCTACCCGATGGCGATGCAGGCGAGCTCTGCATCGCAGGTCCAGGCCTTGCGCTAGGCTACCGAAACCGCCCGGAGCTGACATCCGAGAAGTTTGTCACGCTTCCTCAGATTGGCCGTGTCTACCGCACGGGTGACCTCGCACGCATTTTGCCAAATGGCGATATCGACTGCATGGGGCGCATCGATGCCCAGATAAAGCTCCGTGGCTACCGCATTGAGCTTGAGGCTATCGAGGCTGAGCTCGTGCGCATCCCAGGCATCCTCGAAGCCGCCTGCCGGGTGCAGGGGAGCGGCGGCCGGGAAGAGCTGGCGGCGTGGGTTGTGATGGCGGTTGCTGACATCGACTTTTCAGCCATTCGGAACCAGCTTGCGGAGCGCCTGCCGTTTTACATGGTGCCAAGCTGCTACGGGCACATCGATGCGCTTCCGCGGACAGTTGGAGGCAAGGTCAAGCGGGATGCGCTTCCTGAGCAGGCGCCAGCACTTGGGGATGACGGTCCGGTTGTCGGTGCAGAAACCGAGCTGGAACAACGTCTCGTGGATGCCGCCGCAGTCGTTCTCGGTATCCCGGCCGTAACGATATCTGTGGATGCCGACTTTTTCCTCGGGCTTGGAGGAACATCGTTGCTTGCGGCCAAATGGGTGTCCCGCCTTCGCATGGCTGAGCTAACTGCTGGCGTAACGGTCCGCGACATTTACGAAGCGCGTACGATTCGTGAGATCGCCACGCGGATTACACCGTCTGAGGTGGAAAGCAAGCCGGCCGAGCCCAGTGGAACGGCTGACACACCGCAAAAGCAATTCCCACTGTTAATTTCACTTCTTCAGGGAATGGTTCTACTTTCCGAGCTGGTTTTCGCCGCGCTTGGCGCTGCCTGGTTTGCATCCCTTGCGCTTCCCGCAGCCAAGCTCCCCCCGACAGTGCTCGTGATTGGAATTCCACTCTTTGGTCTTGCATCCACCATTCTCTGGGCTGCCGCATTTGTGCTTCGCGCGGTTGTGATCAAATGGCTGGTCATCGGTCGCTACACCGCTGGCGAGTCAGGCATCTGGACGCTTGGTGGGTTTCGAATATGGCTGGTGATGCATGTAATGCGGCAGATTCCTTGGGGGCTTCTCGAGGGTACCTTTCTGGTCAATGTCATCTTGCGGATGCTGGGTGCCCGTATTGGCAAGGGCGTTCACTTTCACCGTGGAAGCCTCCCGATTCTTGGTGGATGGGACTTGCTTGCAATTGGCGATGATGCCGTTATCGGCCAGGATGCTGCACTCGAAGTGCTGGACCTCCAGCGGAGCTGTTATGTGGTTCGGAGCGTTACGCTCGGGGATGCGGCGAGCGTTGGGACCCGTGCTGTCATCGATGGCGGAGCAACCCTCCCCGCAAATTCCTACCTCGCACCGCTATCCGTTCTAGACGCAGACACCGCAGCGCAAACATCACGCACTTTTAGCGGTATTCCGGCATTGGACACCGGTCCCGCACCTGAAAAACCAGCTGTTGATGTTCGTAAATCCCTTTCAGAGTCCGGCTATGCAACTCTTAAGCTCACGGCTTCCGCCGCAATCGGGGGCATCGAAACGCTTGCGGGCATCATCAGTCTTTGGGTCTGCAGCCGCCTTACAGGCATCAATGTTGTCGCCATTTTGGATGCAGATAAGCCCGATCAGGTTGTGATGACGGCGCTTTGTGCCGCACTTGCCGCCGTTACGGCGTTGCCTTTTCTGCTACTTTTTGAAGCCTTGGTCGCTCGGGTTATCGGCGCGATTCCGGCGGGCAGCTACCCCCTTCGAAGTCTTGCCTTCCTGCGCATTTGGTTGACATCCGGGCTTGTGGACTCCGCAAACCGCTGGCTGAGCGGCAGTCTGTTTTGGCCGGTGTGGCTGCGTCTCGCCGGGATGCGAATCGGTCGCAGCTGCGAGATCAGTACGCTGGTGGATCTCGTGCCGCAGATGGTGACATTTGATGCCCTTACATTCTGCGCGGATGGCATTTACATGGGGACACCACTCATCCTGTCCGGGAGCGTGACGATTGGCCCAGTCCATATCCGGGAGGATAGCTTCTTTGGGAATCACGCCGTTGTGATGCCGGGGAGTGAGCTTCCACCCGATGTCCTTTTTGGTGTTTGCACGGTTGTCGAGCCGGAAAAGGTCACCGCTGGGTCATCCTGGTTTGGTATCCCCGGGTTCAACCTTCCGCGGCGCGAGATCCTAGATGTCGATGCATCCCTGACATACGAACCAGATGCGCTTCGCTACACAACGCGCCTCGTTTGGGAGCTGCTGCGCTTTACCGTTCCGGCGATTCCCGCGGGCGTTTCAGCGCTTTGGCTCGGCACGGTGGTCCGTTCGGATATGGTTGGAGCCATTGCTGCTGGGCTTGGCGTTCCCGTGATCCTTGCGGGAACCGTCCTCAGCTTAAAATGGCTGCTCCTCGGGAAAGTCAAACCCGGTGTTCATCCGCTTTGGTCCTGCTGGTGCAGCCGCTGGGACTTTTTGTATGTGCTTTGGACGGAGTGGGCATTGCCGGCATTAATGCCCCTTGAAGGCACGCTTTGGCTAAATGTTTATCTGCGCCTGATGGGGATGAAAATAGGCAAGCGCGTGGCGCTCTCGGGCGGCTTTTCGCAGGTTGTGGATCCGGACATGATTTCGATCGCCGATGATGCAACGGTCTCAGCCATTTTCCAGGCCCACACCTTCGAGGATAGGGTGCTCAAAATCGATAAGGTCTCCATTGGTCCGGGAGCCACCCTTGGCCATGGAACCGTTCCCCTCTACGGGGCGTCGATTGGTGCCGCAACGCATGTCACGACCAACAGCGTCATCATGAAAGAGGAGGCCCTCCTCCCAAATAAGACCTATACGGGCGCGCCTTGTCGCGCCGTCGGGCCATCCCGTGGACGCAAATAAACCCGCCGGACGTGTGACGGCACTGGATGCCGCACGGGGCATCGCTATCCTGATGATGGCTTATGTCCACATGGTGCCATCCGAGGGCGGGTCGTTTGCTGCAAAGGTGACGTTGGCGCTGGAAGGCAAGGCGGCGGTGTTGTTTTTCATCCTTGCGGGGATGACGTGGGCCCGCATGTCCACGGACAAGCCAGCTGCGATTTACCGGCGTGCGGCGGTCTACTGCGTCGTCGGGATACTGATGCACGTGACGGTTTGGAACACGGAAGTGCTTCTTCCGCTTGGAATCTGCCTCGCGCTCTTTCAGCTGGTTCGCGCGAAACCACGTATCGGGGATATGCTTGCGAGCATCGGAATTGCAGCCACGCTTTTTGTTCCATTGATGTTCAATGTCGACACGGCCATCGATGTTTTCGAGCAGCCCGGCGAGCTCCTGAAGCCCGGTGGTGTCCTCCGCGCCGCCACGTTTATCCTCTTCACGAACAGCTATCCCATCGTCCCTTGGTGGAGCCTTGTCTGGTTTGGTTGCCGGCTGAGCCGAATGGAGGCCATGTTTGCGAGGCCATTTTCGCTCGTGGCTGTTGGGTGTGGAATTGCGGCGATAGGGGGATTGAGTGTGCTTTTGGCTGGCGTCGTCCCCGCCGCGCTGCGCCCGCTCACGGAAATCACATGGACGCCGACGACGCTTCCTTTTCTTCTCCAATGCGGAGGCTGGGCACTCATTGTCATCGGCGTCGTGTGCTGGCAAGCGCGGTTGTTTAACTTCTTGATTCCACTTGGGCGGATGTCGCTAACCCACTACATCGGGCATATCCTCTGCGTTTGCATCCCGCTCTACCGCATCTACCCAGACTGGAACTGGCCGGTTGATGTGGGGCTTTCTGCATTTGCTACGTGGCTTGTTGGCGCTCTGTTACTCTCACATTTCTGGATGAAGCGTTTCTCCCGCGGGCCGCTTGAGAGCACGGTTCACTGGCTGGTTTCTCGATGACCATTTACACCAGCTATGTCCAGCTTACAGACCTCCCGGATGGCTTTCTTGAGCTAAACAGCAACATCCTGACGGACCAGGAGCGCAGCTATGCAGCTGCGATAACGGATTGGCTTCAGCAGAGCGAGTGGCGCTGCGGGCGGATTCTCCTGCGCTACCTGGTGGCAACCGCGTACGATGTGCCCGTCTCGGGCATCACGATTCATTCTCTATCAAGTGGCCAGCTGGTTGCCGAAACACCCATCGGGCAGGTGAATGTAAGCCATTCCCGCATCCCCGGCGTGTGGGCTGGGGCGACGGCACGGGCATTTTCAATCGGACTTGATTTGGTGGATGTCAGTGCATTCCCAGTGGACATCGATGGCGATGCAATTAGTGCTGACACTTGGGCCACCGTGGAAGCGCTCGCCAAAGTGACACAGCGAGGGCTGGACTGGGCTCTCTCGGCTAACTGTTACCCGGTGGATGGACTATTGACAGCATCGAGTGGAGAACGCTACCGAGCCGCATTTCTTCAAAATGTTCCCGCTGATGTTCGCGCAGTTGTGCTGTTTCCGGTGGAACACACGTGTGATGTCAAAGATGTAGATATCGCTGCGAAAATTATTTGCCATTTCAACGAATAAACATTCAGCAATCTTGGGCATAAATATTACGTAGGAACTTGGTGACTCAGGTACCTACATCTGCCTTTATTGGCGGCAAATGACCACTGCCCACCCGCGGTGGTCATTTGTTGTTCGAAGTAGACCTTAACTTTCCAGCCTCCAAAGCAGTGTCCGTGTTTACTGGTTCGTCAGCATTCTCCCAAATGGCGGATGGAAACATCCCGGCGTAAGGTTCTGAATCTCAAATCAAAAAATCTTCACTGCCCACCCGTGGTGGTCTTTTGTTGTTATGGCATTCGCCCAGTCTGCTTCTTACAAAGGTAGTTACTCTCCCGTTATTCTCCCAAATGGCGGATGGAAACATCCCGGCTTTTGGATACCGTGTTATTGAACAGACGGTAACGAAGGAGCAAGCAAATGAGACTGGAAGACAAAGTAATCGTGGTAACGGGTGGCGCCAGCGGAATAGGCCTCGCGACTGTCGAGAGAGTGCTCGTTGAGGGCGGATTTGCCGTGATCGCCGATGTGGCAGGTAGCCAAGGCGGATTTGAAGCCGAGCGCCTCCGAGCTACGTATCCTGAAAAGTGTATTTTCATCGCCACTGATGTCCGCTCCACCGCGGATGCCAATGCGATGATCGAAGAAACCATCGCCGC
>CAIYBQ010000035.1 GCA_903924445.1 uncultured Armatimonadota bacterium
TGAGGACATCGTGCATAGGTCCTGAGTGCAACTTGGATAGATTTTCAGCCTACCGGCAATGACATATGCCTGTTGGTGCACACGTCCTAAGTCCCTGTGTTCTGCCATCCGAGCATGCCAGGTTTTCTCAGAGCGGATATAAATAACAACACATAACATTCATTGACGGTTGGAGGATTCCCTGTGGACTGGACCTATTGGTATGTTTTCCCGTATGCGGTGTTTGTTGCGATCACTGCGAATGCATCCGGTTTCAGTGGCGCCGTACTCTTTCAGCCATTCTTTAACTTTGTTCTCGGATTGCCGATTGGCCAGAGTGTTGCCACGGGTATCGCGACCGAGACGATTGGGATGAGCTCGGGTGCGAGTCGTTATTTCCTGATGAAGCAGATTGATCGCAAGGCTGCGTTGATGATGTTGCCTGCGGTGATTGTCGGGATTGTGGTTGGGATTTACATTTTTGTGAATATTCCAAAGGACTGGCTCCGATTGATCGTGGGAGTTGTCGTTGGGACATTGGCTGCGTATCAGCTGTGGCGCTCGGCTAAGAAGATTTTCGGGATCCAAGAAGTCTCGGACTATGTGGAGCTCAAGAAGTGGATGTGGCTAAGCGCCATCGCAGGTGCGAGCAGTGCCTGTACGGCAACGGGCGTTGCTGAGATGCATCAGCCTTTGTTTGAGGAGAAGGGCAAGCTTGCTACGAAGAAGGCGAACGCGACAGCGGTTTTCATCGAGGCGCTTGCGGACATTACGATTACGCTCTTCAACCTCTTTGTGCTCAAGAACATCCGGTTCGACATTTTGATTTTCAGTGCAACGGGTGTGTTGATTGGCGGACAGATTGGCGCGTTGGTTTCGAGCCGCCTGCCAGACCGCTTGCTGAAGACCGTCTTTGGAGTTGCGGTGCTCTTTATTGGGATTGTTTACATCTTTACGGCAAGTAAGAAGCTGTTCTTCTAACGCATCAACGCCAGTGCTGGCAGCAATGTAAAAGCCCCCGGTATCCGTCAACGTATTGATCGGAAACCGGGGGCATTTCTAATTTGATTCCTAGTGGATGTCCTAAAGCACACCGCGCTCCCAAGGGCCCCAGATTGCACATGTCACGCCGGGCAGCTGAAGATTCACAAACATCGTTTGGCCATCAGGCGAGTAGCACACACCTGCAAACTCCGACTGCTCATCCCCAGGATAAATGTTCTTCGCAAAGTCAAAGATACGACCATCCGGGGTCAAGCCACGAATATGACAGGCACCACCGTAAGTGTCCTCACAGATCGCGATACCTCCCCGGCGGCTGACCGTCAGGTTGTCTGGCGACCACAGCACCTTTTTGTCCCGTGATTCGAAGAGGAGGACAAGCGTGCCTCCCGTCTCCGATGGGATGTAGCGCCACACCTGCCCGAGGGCAGCATCCCCACCCGATGTCGCAGACATGTAAACAGAGCCATTTCCGTACCAAGCGCCTTCGAGACGCGCAAATGTTGCGGCCCCCTGTGCCTTACCACTCTCATAGACGGCAAGGTCATTGGTGGCGGCGGAAACTGGATCAGGGTCATCGATAGCAACCCACTTGCACGGAAGGGCATCTCCTACTCGCTGGCCCTTACGGGTATCGAAGCCTGGTTTGCCATCAATCATCAGCATTTCAAGCTTGCCGCCTTCTTGGAGGCGTCGGCGGTTGTTCGGGATGAAGCGATAGAAGCCAGCGGTCTTGCGGTCTTCGGTGAGGTACAGAATGCCTGTGCGTGGGTCGATGGCGATGGCTTCATGGACAAAGCGTCCTAGTGCCTTGAGCGGCACGGGCTTGACGGCGATGTCGAATTGGCTTGGGACTTCGAAGACATAGCCATGCTCTTTGGCAAAGCCGCCGAATGGGCCATCCGATGACTTCCCTATCGTTGCGCCGAAAACCGTTTCCTCACAGGAGAGCCAGCTGCCCCATGGCGTCGCGCCACCCGCACAGTTGGTGTGCGTCCCGGCAAGGCTGATGAAATCGCGCTTTAGCAACCGGGTTACTGGGTCGATAACGATAGTCGAACATCCTGCCGGCGCCGTGTGGTCGTACGCATACGGATTACTGGCATCCACAATACACTTGCTGTCCGAGACATGGTCACCAGTGACCTCATGGTTTCGAACGATGCGAATGTCACCATCCGGACTTGCGAAGGCTGCCATGCCATCGTGCTGTACAGGTGTGACATTGCCATCCGACATGACGGTGCCCTTGCGGCCAAAGACGGTGTATTGAAAGCCTTTGGGGAGCATCAGGATGGTTTCGCCGGTGTTCAGCGATGTGGTTGGGAAGAGGTCTCCGTAGCCGAAAGCATTGTCACGGGATGTATCAGCGAGAAGTCCGCGGGAGACGATACCAGCGAAGGCTGCAGAGCCTCCGAGCTTGATTGCATCGGATAAGAGTTGACGACGGTCCATGTTTACCAGCATACCGGCGCTACTTTTTCTTGTTGTGGGATGTTCTTAATGTTTTTAGATGTTCCCTTCGTTCGCGCAGATCAAGAAAAATCAAAACCTCCCTGGGCTTGAGAGACGAAGCCTGGGGAGGTTATCTGGTTCCTGAAACCGACGACGCTGGAGGTCAGGATTTTTTGTTGCGGCGACTGCGAACGATCATCCCGCAGAGCCCGATGCCTAATATGGCCATGCTGACGTACTCGCCGGGTTCAGGAACGGCGGAACCTGGGTTGGTTGCATTTGTCTTATTGCCAAACGAAAAGGAATCGACCGTTACCCACTCTGGTGTGCTGTCACCCGATACATCGACGGAAATTGCACCATCCGTGTCGCTGATATAGCCGAGGAATGAATAACCTGAGCTGCTCGTCAAAAGGTTCTTTGCGTATGTGCCATTGACGAGGAAGTCAAGGCTATCTGTGACTTTATCTTCGTCTGTATCCGTAGTTGCGAAATAGCCTGCAAATGCATTTCCAGCAAATGTAAATGTCATTTTGTCGGTTTGATTCAACAACGAGATGCTGTTAAGATCCAGCTGGCCCCAGAGTGCTCCGGTACCCTCAACCGTAACTCCATTTTCGGTGTAAGGGTTGTCTGCCAGGACATTGGTTGGCAAGTTGTTGTAGTTCGCTGTGCCACCAAGAGATGTCAGTTGGTTGGACCAAGATGTGTAGTCCGAGTACCAAGTGCCTTGTGCGTTTGCGGTGCCGACGAAGATCAGACCTGCAACAGCGGTGGTCAGTAGTTTTTTCATTTCATGTCTCCTGTTTCGAGTCTGGCGTGTGTCGTCGGGACACAGCACGACGCCGATAGGAACAGATTACTTGCGAA
>CAIYBQ010000036.1 GCA_903924445.1 uncultured Armatimonadota bacterium
GTGATGGTCTCTCACGCGGATGGCTTGAATGAGGTCGTCCTGACGCCTGACAGTCCTTGGACAGAAACCCGCTACGAGCGTAACCTTGGCGTGCATGTGTTCCGTCTTGGCAAGCCTTTGCCAGCTGGCGGAAAGCTGACAGTTAGCTTCACCCTTGGCGACACGCGTGGGGGCTTTAGCAACGGACAGCAAAATACGCAGGTCGTTGAGAACGGCTCGTTCCTGACGATGCCGGTGCCGATGATTGGCTACCACTCTGATGCTGAGATCTCTGATGATGCCGAGCGTCGCCGCCAGAAACTTGCCCCGAAGGAGCAGATGCCTTTGCCGACAGCTGCAGGTGCGCGTGATCGCAGCTACCTCGCCGCAGAGTCGGACTGGGTCAAGTTTGCGTGTACGGTTCGCACGGATGCCGACCAGATCGGTGTTGCGCCTGGCTATCTCGAGAAGGAATGGGATGAAAACGGGCGCCGCTGCTTCCGCTACGTCATGGACACGCCGATTCGTTACTTCTTCACCGTGGTGTCGGCTCGCTATACAAAGCTTGAGGATACATGGACAGCCCCGGATGGCCGTAAAGTCGCGCTTCAGGTTCTGTACCATGCGCCGCATAAGTGGAACATCGAGCGGATGATGGCTGGGATGAAGGCATCGCTTGCCTACTGCGAAGCGAACTACACGCCTTATCAGTATCGCCAGCTGCGCATCCTGGAGTTTCCAGCATACGCTACGTTTGCACAGGCATTCCCGAACACGGTTCCGTATTCGGAAGCCATCGGCTTTATCCTAAATGTCGATAAGGACCGCCGCGGGATGGACACACCGTACTACGTTACGGCGCACGAGACAGCGCACCAGTGGTGGGCGCACCAAGTGATTGGAGCGGATGCAGCGGGTAGCGAAATGCTCTCAGAGGCCCTCGCCGACTATACCGCTGGTCGAATTTTGTCCAAGAAGCTTCCCGTCGCGGGGGAGCGACGCTACTTAATGCAAAGCGTTGAGCGGTATCTGCGTGGTCGCTCAAGTGACCGTATCGGCGAGAACCCCTTGGCGCTGTGTCAGCATCAGCAGTACATCCACTACTCAAAGGGAACGCTAATCTTCACAGCCCTCTCGCGCCGTGTCGGAGAGGAAAAGCTGAACAGTGTTCTGGCAGAGTTTGCACGCAAAAATGCGCTGCAAAAGCCTCCGTATTGCACCGGGTCAGACCTCGTAAACCTCCTCAAGCAACGTCTTTCGGAGCAGCGAGCGTGGATTGAGGATGCCTTTGAAAAGATCACCCTCACAGACTTCAAGATCACAGATGCAGGCGTAAAGCAGGGCTCGGATGGCCTCTGGGAAACGACGGTCAAGCTTGAGAGCCGGGCCAACTACTCGGATGCCAAGGGACAGGAAACCGAGAAGCCATTTTCTGGAGATGTCAAAATCGCCCTGACGAGTGCATCCGACAAGACGGAATACATCGGTGATGTCATCGCGATGTCGACTCACAAGCTGTCAACCGGGAAGCAAACGCTCATCCTTCGAAGTAA
>CAIYBQ010000037.1 GCA_903924445.1 uncultured Armatimonadota bacterium
ACCCGCTGCATCACGAGTCGTAAGCATCCACGCATAGGTCTTGCGGCAAATCGAGAACCGATAGTGCCCCCAGTCCACCATAAACGCATCACTGGGAGAAAAGCCTTGCATGGGTTTTATGTTACTCCCCCGCCACGCAAAACCACGTGGCGGAGGTTAGCAACCTTATTATCCGCCGAGCTTTTTCGCGGCTTCGACATACTTCGCGGTCTTTGTGTTTGCAGCATTCCACTGCGGGCGCTTCGCGCTATCGGCGATCGACATCACCGTCAAACCCACCATTTTGACCACTTTTTCCATGTTCGGGTAGTCAAGCTTATCCCAGTGATCCCCAGCCTTGTGGTAATCGGGATAGTTAAACGCCGTACAAAGCGTATGCGCCGGCACACCGAGATCCGCCATCGCCTGATTGTCTGAACGCCCGAAGAACGCATCCGAGTTTTGTGGATGCTTATCGACTTTGACACCCGTTGCCGCACCCGCTGCCGTCATGATCAAACCAACATCGGAGAAGTCATAGCCCGTAAGGCTGCCTCCTGCGACGCGCGCGCCTTCGAGGTCATCCGTGCGGCCAATCTGCTCAAGATTCACCATCGCGACCGTGTCCTTCGCAGGAATCACCGGATGGCTGCCGTAGAAGCGGGAGCCCAGCAAGCCGCGCTCTTCGCCATAAAAGCATACAAACACGATGCTGCGCTTTGGCTTGTAGCCCTTGAGTGCGTACGCGAGCTCAATCACACCCGCGGTGCCGCTGGCATCATCATTTGCGCCATTGAAAATGACATCCTCGCCCGGCGTCGTCGATGGCCGCATCCCGACATGATCATAATGCCCGGAAACCACAACAGCGGTTGCCTTTAGCGTTGGGTCTGTTCCGCGGAGAATACCGACGACATTGCGGACCTTGGCCATGGATGCATCATTGCGGCTTGCGCGAACTTCCGTGGTTTGGAAGTAGCCGTCATCCCCAGCGGGCTCGAGACCTGCGCGGCGGAACTGTGATGCGATGTATTCTGCTGCGAGGTCCAGCCCCTTGGATGGCGTTGCGCGGCCTTCAAGGGCATCGGATGCCAGAAAGCTGACATGGCTTTTGAGCGAATCGGCATCCACGCGGGCTAGCGCCGCCTTACGCTCTGCTGTGAGCTGGGTGCTAAAGCCTGCCGGCGCTTTTTGGTACCCGCCAACCAATGGCGCAGCGATAGCGGGAATAGCCATAACAAAGAGGGATAATCCTAAAATCTGTGTTTTGCCCATTGTTATTCCGTCTCCTCACAGGCCGCTTTACGAACCTGTACTGCGCGTAAGAGTGCATTGTCAAACTTTGGCTGACGATCAAATGTGTATATGCCATTTTCTTCAGGCCATACATCGGTGAGCTGCGTATAGCAGTAACCAAACATTTCCGGGTCATCCAGCAGAATGTCGCAGAGCCCCTTAAAGCGTGCATGGAAGGCATCCAGGCTCGTTACGCGATCGCCATAACCCCAGCTTTCCTTGTCATCGAACTTCGCAGGATTCCACCAAATGCCACCAAACTCGCTGACGAAGAAGGGCTGGCCCCGATACGGGATGTTGGTTGGTTTCTCCGTCCAGCCATTGTTGATAAATGGCTTTTCCTCAGCGACGTGCGCGTGCCGCTCTTTGAACGTCTCTGGATTCTGATCGTAGTCATGCGAATCATAAATGTCGGATTCTTGCACACGGTGGGCGTAGCCACTTGTATCAAGAACGGGCCGGCTGGTATCGAGAAGTTTCGTCGCAAGGAACATCCCACGTGTGACATCGTCGAGCTCAACAAACCGATCCCCGGGGACCTGGAACGTTTCATTCAGCGGGCACCATCCAACAATCGATGGATGCGAGTAATCTCGCTCAACCGCTTCGCACCACTGGGCAACAAATGTCGATGTCGGCTTTTGATGATCGTGATCCGGACCGAAGCCGCTGATTCCCCAGTCGCCAAACTCTCCCCAAACGATATAGCCCATGCGGTCCGCGTGGTAGAGGAAGCGCTCTTCAAAGACTTTCTGGTGGAGGCGCGCGCCGTTAAAGCCGGCATCCAGTGAACGGGTGATATCCGCGATGAGCTCATCATCCGATGGTGCTGTCATGACGCCATCGATGTAATAGCCTTGATCAAGCACCAAGCGCTGGAAGACAGCCTTGCCATTAATGAGGACTTTACGGCCATCCACGGCAACTGAGCGGAGGCCAGCATACGTCGTGATCGTGTCGTGGACATTCCCGGCAGCGTCACTGAGCGTAAGCGTGATGTCGTAGAGGTGGGCATCCCCGACATTCCAAAGGTAAACGTGTTCGTCAGGGATGCTCAGGACGGCCCGTGGGCTCAT
Source organism: uncultured Armatimonadota bacterium (assembly GCA_903924445.1). Classification (GTDB taxonomy): domain Bacteria; phylum Armatimonadota; class Armatimonadia; order Armatimonadales; family Armatimonadaceae; genus CAIRTT01. The sequence goes on from CAIYBQ010000037.1 coordinate 2,352, forward strand.
GTCATATGCAGTCGTGACGCTTGCCGTTGCAAGCTCTTTTCCAGCATAGGAAACGGTGGCGTTCAAGGTCATCCCGGAGCGGTTAGCACGCAGCGGCACCTCAAGGTGAAAGCAGTGGTTTGCTACATCTGGGGTGATACGCGGACGCTTCATCGAGAACTTGCTAACGGGTTCCATCCAGACCGTCTGCCAAATTCCAGTGGTACGGGTGTAAAAACATCCATAAGAGCCATAGCGCGTGCTCTGCTTACCACGGGCCTGTGGGCCGCTCTTTGGATCCCGTGCGCGGACGACAATTGTTGCTGTTTCCCCGGGACCTGCGATGCCGCGGAGCTCGGCAGTGAATGGCGTGAAGCCGCCCCGATGTCGAACAACTTCCGTTCCATTCACCCAGACGGTGGTGTCGTAATCGGATGCCTGAAAGTGTAATAGGACATCCCGACCCGACCACGCCGCTGGAATCTCGATGACCTTGCGGTACCAGACAGCATCCATGAAATCGGTATGCGCGACACCTGACAGCGTGCTCTCAGGACAGAAAGGAACCGTGATTTCGCCTGTGAGGTCACGATCCTTAAGACCGCGCTCAAGCCCGGAATCACCGGCATCGATTTCAAACTGCCACTGACCATTAAGGTTCAGCCAATCAGCGCGAACAAACTGCGGGCGTGGATATTCAGGACGTGGGCACTGTGCCATTGGTGGAGTCTTTCTTCGAATGAAAAAGGTTATTAGAGGTTAGGGGTTCTGCTAGTTTACGGGAATTTCAAGCGGTGTTCCGGGTGCGACAGGAGTTCCAAAGACTGGTGTGTTCCCGTTCCAGGCGACGGGTTGCATCGAGACCTGCCGGTCCCAACCAGCGCCCTTTGACCGGGCACTATGGTAGACAATCCAGGTCTGGCCTTTGGCATCATCCACGAAGGAACAGTGTCCAGGCCCGAAGACTTTGTCTGTTTTACGGAAAACAGGTTCGGAGTGCTTGGCCCAGTATGCCAGTTTCATCGGATCTGCGCCCTTGGTCAGGGTTAGTCTCCCAAGGCAATATTCATCACACCACGAACCTGCG
>CAIYBQ010000038.1 GCA_903924445.1 uncultured Armatimonadota bacterium
TCAGATGCTGGAGCAGCTGTCACGATTGAACCAAGTGGCGGCCCACCATCTAGGACAAAACCATATTGACTGGTTAGCATTGTTTGATCGATGTTAGCTGCACCAACAAGTCCGATCTCTTCACAAGTCGTAAAGACAACTTGCAGCTGGCCGTGGGGAATGTTCTTGGTGACGATCTCTTCCATCGCGCAGATGATTGGTGCCGCGCCGCATTTGTCATCTCCGCCGAGAATTGTGTCACTCGTTGCAGAAATGACATCACCATCAACCACAACGTTAATCCCTGGAGTTGGCTCCACCGTGTCGAGGTGTGCGGCAAATAGGAGGCCAGGTAGCGATGTATCAGTTGCGGGTAGTGTGGCGATCAGATTGCCAACGTTTGATCCTGTTGCCACATTGGATGCATCCCAGCGGACATCAAATCCAATGTTTCTCAGCCGATTTGCACAGTAGAGGCTGACATCGTGCTCGGACGTCGATGGTGAGTTATAGCTTAGCAGATCGAGAAATGTGGACAGAACATCTTTGGTTGGCATCGATAACCCTAACTTAAACAAAGAACCGCAACCGAAGTTGCGGTTCATGTCGATTCGAACCCTTATTGTGGCTGCACTGCAGAGCCGGATGGCGACTGAACAGGGGTGTCAGACTTCTTTCCCGGTGCGCCAGTGGTTTTTGTAGCGGCTGGTGTAGCGGCTGCTGTCGGAGCAGGTGTAGAAACAGGCTCTTCTGTCTGTTGGCAACCTGCGAGTGCAAGGGATGCCAGAACTGCGATCATAAGTAAATACTTCATATCGTTACCTCAAATTGGAAAGCCGTCCAGCATAGGCTGGACGGCAATGACTAAACCTGACAGGTCAGGCCTATGGTTGGAAGTCTGGGCGGAACAACCATGGGTGGCAACCGTTGGTCCACAGGAAGCCTGGGATACCGGAGGCGTTGTAACCCGTGTAAGGATCAACTGCCCAGTTGGTGTCTGCAGGGGACTGTTGCATTCCAAGGGTGCGGTACTTTGCATGGCCATCGGCGAATACAAAGTTCATACCCTTGTTGTGAATCCAGATGGAGCCATCGATACCGAATGCACCACCGGTACCGCCGTTGGTGGTTCCGGAACAGGATGTGTTGTAAACACATGGCTGTGTGCCATCAGCACAGGTCAGGAGCGGGTTCTGGAGGTTGCCACCCAGCGCTGCACTCTTGCCACGGCCTTCCCAGATCAACGGGAGGTCGGCTGGTGCATTGATGCCAGCTTGTGGGTAAGCCTGAAGAAGGCCATTGATTGTGTAGGAAGTCTTCTCTGGACGAGCAAGCATGCTCGAGTAGGTGAAGCGTGCAAGGCCAACACGGAACTCAGGAGCGGATGGGCATGCGAGAATACCGTAGTTCTTCACGTATGGCTGAATGGTGTTTGCCCACACAAAGTTGGATCCGCGAACGGCAACGTGTGTTTGCAAGGATGACCATGTTGGAGGAACCATGTGCCAGAAGTTGGTGAGCCACTGTCCATCGATGTTAGACGTGGTCATCGGCATCAACTCATCATAGTCCTGGGAGTACATGAGTGTCGCAAGTCCGAGCTGCTTCTGGTTGGAAAGACAGGAAGCTGCACGGGCCTTTTCACGAGCCTGGGCAAACACTGGGAAGAGGATAGCTGCCAAAATCGCGATGATTGCGATGACGACGAGGAGTTCAATAAGGGTGAACGCCTGACGATTATTTCGGATATTCATATTCGACCTCAATTAAGATTAGTCCCACACCACTCCTGAGCGGTGAAACTCAGTTGCTTTTTCGGTGTCGCTCCAACGGTTGCCCGAAGGATTGAGGGTTTATACCCGAAGATTTAACGATTTGCTAGAAAATGTATAGGTATAAATACGGTTATATGTACAGTATGCCTACCAGCACTCTGGATGCAGGTTGCGGCTACAGACCGACCCTTACATTTGGGACTTACGCAGTTGCTTTGACAACAAGACACCCCAGTCATATAATCGGAAAGTTTACAGGTAAACTCGCTACTGGTCGTTTTTCCAGTGAGGGTTGCCTGCCCGCAGCGCTGGCGAATTTCGCGTGGTGCAAGCCACCGCATCCACTGGTAGCGGTTTCGAAGAAGAAAGGACGCTCTGTAGGATTCATTCATGATGCATGGATGTTGAACCGGAGTGGAGGGCCGACAAATGGCGGCAGCTATAGAGATTACTAACCTGACAAAGCAGTATCCCGTGCCCATGAAGCGGGAATTTGTCAATGCCGTTGATAATCTGACATTGACAGTCGGAGAAGGTGAAATCTTCGGGTTTTTGGGCGCCAACGGTGCTGGAAAAACCACGACGATTAAGATTCTTCTCGGGTTGATTTACGCGACAAGCGGCGATGCGAACGTACTCGGAGCCCCCGCAGGTGATATTGCGGTCAAGCACAAGATTTCGTATCTCCCTGAAAGCCCTTACTTCTACGAGCACATGACGGCGCGTGAAATCGTGACGTTCTATGCGCAGCTCTTTGGAATGCATCGGGAAGATGCAAAGAAGAAAGCTGATGAACTCGTAGATTTCGTTGGTCTCGGCGGCAAGTCTGATGTCAATAAGCCGGTTTCTGAGTTCTCAAAGGGTATGCGACAGCGTGTAGGTATTGCACAGTCGCTTATTAATGACCCGACCTTGTTGTTCTACGATGAGCCGACATCGGGACTCGATGCCATTGCCCGACGTGACATTCGAGACCTAATGCTTGAGTTGAAGCGTCAAGGCAAGACGATGTTTCTCTCGAGCCATCAGCTCGAAGATGTCGAACTTGTGTGTCACCGTGCTTCGATTATCCATAAGGGCAAACTCCAAGTGCTCGGCACGATGGAAGAACTGCTTGGCGGTGAGCGTGTCGAGATTAAAATCGAGAATGCGCCGGCTGAGCTCGCAGCTAAACTATCCGCTGATGGAGCTATCCGAACAGGCGATGTGCTGACGGTATCTGTTGTTCGTGGTGATGTCAGTTCTGTGATCGACGCGGCCCGTAGCGGTAACGCAAGTGTGGTCAGCATCGTCCCAATGAAGCGGCGCCTCGAAGACATCTTTGTCGAAATCGTTGGCGGTAGGCTTGATAAGGTCAGTGGATCGTTGATCTCGACAGGCGACCGGCCACTCGTCAACAACGAAACGTCCTCTGCCAATCCATACAAGGAGATTGCAAAGTAATGAACACATCTATGGTGATTGCGCGCAATACCATTAGTGAAGCGCTTCGCAAAAAGATTCTTAACGCATTCCTGATGGTTGGCGTTGTTCTGATTGCACTCACATTTATCTTCCAGCAGTTTGCACCTCGCCAGGAACTAACCCTTGTCAAGGGTATGGGTCTCGGTATCA
>CAIYBQ010000039.1 GCA_903924445.1 uncultured Armatimonadota bacterium
GAAAATACGATGCGGCATTTCCAAACGCTGCTGCACCAGGTTGATGGGCCCACTCGACACCGATTTCAGTAATTGAATAGCCGAGCGCCTTTGCAACGACTAAGCATTCGACATCGAAGGCAAAACCATTTATGACGCAGCGAGTGAAGCTCTCTTTCGCCGAACCAGATTTCCACAGCTTAAACCCACACTGCGTATCTTGAAACGGCAATCCCGACACTGACCTAACGATGAAGTTGAACAATCGTCCCGCAAGTTCACGAAGAAGGGGCTGTCGTACAGAGAGTGTAGATGTCTGGAGCGGCCGGCTCCCAATCGCGATATCTGCACCAGCTCTGATTGATTCCTTCAGTAGATCAAACTCAGAAAGTGGCGTCGCCAAGTCGGCATCCATCATGAGAATGAGGTCACCTGCAGCCAACAGCATCCCGTGGCGAACCGCGGCCCCCTTCCCCTGGTTGCACGGGAGAACACTAAAGGTGATGGTTGGAAAGTTATCTGCGAAAGCCGATGTACCATCCGTGCTACCATCATCAACCACGATCACCTCAAATTTTTCTTGGCGAGTCGCGATCCAAGAAGTGAGGGCGGTCAGCGTTCTGGGAAGACGCTTAGCTTCATTAAATGCGGGGATGACAATTGTAACGTCCAACGCGCCGGATTCTATCATGCGATAGCATCACTTCGATGTTTGATGAACCCGGCCTCCGCTACGCTCATCAGGCGATGCGAACTACCTTTGAATTTTTCTTTCCCGGACCCGATACGAGTAAGCATCAAGGTATTGCCGAGGACTGTGCGAATGAGGTTGCAGAAATCGAGCTAGCCATCAGCCCTTACCAGGAAGGTTCCGATATTCAGCGTCTCAATATAGCCTCCGGTAGTGGTGAGTGGGTTCGCATCGGATGGCCAACACTGACATTGCTCAGAATGTGCCATTCGTTGTATGTAGAGACACGAGGCACATTCACTCCCTTTGATGGGTTGCGAACGATGCGGTTGTCTGGCAAGGTTCTTGACCCGATAACTAATCAACTAATCGAACAAGCTTCACTCGGAGTCAATGGTAGTGATCAGCCAATAGAGTTCCATCCAGATGGACCGATGGCCCGGTTGGCAGCGACCACACTGATTGACTTAGGCGCTATCGGCAAAGGGTGGGCCCTCGATAAGTGTGCTGAAATGGCATTCGATGTTGGGGTCGATCGGGCATTTTTCCATGCGGGTGGTTCATCCATGATTGCTATCGGTGAGTACTGGCCGGTTAGCATCCCGGGTTTGTTAGAGGATGTAAGCCTATCGAACACATCGTTAAGTGTAAGCCGACGTATCAACCAGGATGCTGGAGGCGTTCACATCGTAACCAGTAAGCAATCAGACGATTCAGCTGATGTGGTCGCACGGGTCATTGGCCCAAGCTGTGCGATAACGGATGCACTGTCGACGGCAGCGATATGCGGGATTATGGGCAATTGGACACATTTCGAGGGATATGAGGCGCGGGTAATGGTTCTTGATAATCCGTAACGAATAGGACGAGGAGACAAAGATAATCCATTGTCGTCTTAAGAGGAAATCCGGCATATCGAAAAGCAGAATGAATTGCTTGTTCCAAAACCGGTGTCAGGCAAAAAAATACGGCCTGCGGTAAACCGCAAGCCGACCTGATTCAGGTGGTAGTTAGGAGACACCGTTATTGTTGGTACACTGCGACTACATCTTTACTAAATCAAACCAATGAACCTATCAACTACAGCAACGAGCATTCTCGTCATTTGGTACATTGCTGGGTCGCTGATCAGCATCTCGATAATCGCAGCGATGACCTTAGCCCTTATCAAGTTGTCCAAGCGACTGGAGTCATTAGAGAGCAAAATCACTCCGCTAATCGACCAGACATCCGAGGTTTTGCGAACCGTAAACAAAACGGTAATTCAGGCTGAACCGGGCATCGAGCATATTCTTACGAATGTAGAATCGACGACGGGCAATGTTGCGAAGACAACCGAAACGGTCGCGACGGCGGCATCAAGGATTGCGAGCAATCCGATGGCTGAAGTGACGGCGATCAAGGAAGCCGTTCTCAATATGGGCAAGCGAGGTCGGTAAGTCTGCTTCCTGTATTTGACACTTATCAAACCTAGAAGCATATCGGTAGCTGGTCAGAGATTAGTTTAACCTTGAAAGGCTTACCCTAAAACGATGCCGTCTGCGTCCTGCCGCACGCTGACTAGCAACGTATATGCCTAGAATGTCAAGAACATTCCCTCACCCGGTAACGATATCCTCACAAAGTTCCATAGCCAAGTGCTTGCACACATATGCAATCACTTGTGGCTATCACCGGTATCACCGTTGGCTTTCCTAGATTTTCACAGGCCAGGGCAAGAGATCTAACAGACACCAATCTTTAAACTGTGTACTCTAATCAATCTTAGTCAGATAATTGCTATGTGGAACTAAGAACCGCATAACATCAACTGAGCGCGTTCACGTATCGGCGACACTACATAACCGACACGTTAAAAGATGACATCCACGCATAGAGGTTGATGAGTCAAAGTGAGACCTTCGGCTTGATGATACATTTGATGTAGTCGCAACGACCACCGCGAGGGTTGCCATCGATACGATAGCCAACACTGGTTGTACCCCCCAAAAAAACATCGGTTAACCATTTCCAAGCTTTACGGGACATTTTGACAATGTCTGCACTATGATCGACCGTTCTGCGGCCATCGCATCCATGCACTTCGTATTGGAGGTCATGATGCTACGAGGGGGAGAAGTGAACGACATCAATGAAATATAGTGGCAGGGGCTCAGCATCAGTCTGATCAGCTGCTTCGGCTTGTCGCCTCCGTCACATTCTGTTACGTAGCGGTTAAACGTCTAACCCCTCCGACCTTACGGTCGGAGGGGTTAGGTATAGAACTAAAATC
>CAIYBQ010000040.1 GCA_903924445.1 uncultured Armatimonadota bacterium
GGGCAGCGTGCAGCGATGGCATCCGCGAGCGCATCCTGATCTTCAGGAACCAAACACTCAGCCGGCGCGATCCGGGCGACTTCGGCTGCGATGTCAGCTTCTGTTGCGCCAGCCGGGAGCTCGCAGACCAGAAACTCGCCGGTAGAGACATCCACAACCCCGATGCCAGCAATGGGCGTACGCAAAATGGCCGCGACGAGAAAGTTGTTTGAGCGGGCATCGAGGAGCGCATCTTCAACGAGCGTGCCAGGAGTGACAACACGCGTTATAGCTCTGCGAACAAGGCCTTTTGCCTGTTTTGGATCTTCAATCTGGTCGCAAATGGCGACTTTATGCCCTTGCTGGACGAGGCGTGCGAGATAGCGGTCGAGGGCATGATACGGAACACCTGCCATCGGGAGGCGCTCATCCATGCCATTGACATCCCGGCCCGTAAGCGTGATATCCAGTGCAGCTGCTATTAATGTGGCATCAACACCATAGGCCTCAAAGAAATCTCCAACCCGAATCAGAAGGATGACTTCAGGACGCTCTGCCTTGAGCTCCATGTACTGCCTCAGCATCGGGGAGAGCTTCTCAATCGGTATTTCTGCCATATGGGGTAGTGTAGTGTACGCACCGGCGGTCTGCGAGACTGCCACTGCGGGAAGCGGGATCGCACTGTGGCTGTCGAATCTAAATTGTACAATCTGCAACCAATCGCGGTCGGATCGATGGTTCCCAGTGTTTCTCTACCCGATTTGGCGACAGGTCGCGTACATCCATTAGAGGATTGTTACAGCGAGCGTGGGCTTCTCTTGATCCTGGTGCGCCACTGGAATTGTATTTTCTGTCGTGGTCAGCTAGCTGAGCTACACACACTTTTGCCATTGCTGGAACAGAAGACCCGCGTGGTGGTGGTGATGCCTCACAAAGCGGACTATCTCCGAACACGGCTCACTGGCCGCTATTCTCTCTCCTGTACGGTGCTGTGTGACCCGGAGTATGCGTTGTACAAGGCGCTTGGTTACGGACATATGCGTGCAGGCGATGCGATTTCCCCAAGAGTTTTGGTGGATGGAGCAAAGCTGTTTTTGGGTGGGCACATTATTGGCTTACCCGATGGAGCCATCGAGCAGCTGCCGGGCGTCGTGGCAATCCGCGCATCCGGGATTGTTTCCGCGCGCCACCAGCATGCATTTGCGAGTGATTATCTGACATCTGATGAGCTTCTCGAGTTCGCGGGCCTCGCAGGGAGTTAGACCTGCTGGGGTAAATCGCACAAAGGACACTCGGCCTGCATGCTAAAATCACTGCATGTCATACATCGTCAGTGTTGGAATGGAGTGCCATGCGGAGCTGCTGACTCACAGCAAGATGTTCTGCGGGTGTGAGAATGCCTTTGGCGGCGAGCCGAACACGCGTTGCTGCCCGGTTTGCCTGGGTCTCCCGGGTGCGCTTCCTGTGTTTAATAAGGAAGCGGTCAAGCATGTTTTGCGTACATCCCTGGCGCTTGGCTGCACCATTTCCCGCCGGACGATTTTCCACCGGAAGAACTACTTCTATCCTGACCTCCCAAAGGGCTACCAAATAAGTCAATACGGTCAGACCCCGATTGGCATCGATGGCTTTCTCGAAATCGAGACGCCTGAAGGTGACTTGAAGCGCATCAATATCACCCGTGTCCATCTCGAGGAGGATACGGGGAAGTCTCTCCACTCCGATGGCCTTGGCTACTCCGTGGTGGACTATAACCGCAGCTCTGTCCCATTAATGGAAATCGTCACCGCCTTCCCTCCCGATATCGCAAGTGGCGAGGAAGCGCGTCAGTATGCGGAAAACCTCCGGCTGGTGTTGCTATACCTTGGCGTCTCGGATGGCAAGATGGAGCAGGGCTCACTCCGTGCGGAGCCAAACCCAAGTATCCGTAAGGAAGGATCTGAGGCTTACGGAACAAAGACCGAGCTGAAGAACCTAAACTCGTTCCGTGCGGTGCAGCTGGGCGTTGAGTACGAAGCCCGCCGTCAGCAAGCAGAGCTCGAGGCTGGTAAGCAGGTCTTGCAGGCGACGTATGGCTGGGATGCCGAAAAGGGCGTCACGGTTCTGCAGCGCCTTAAGGAAGGCGAGCAGGAGTATCGCTACTTCCCTGAGCCGGACTTGATTCCGATTGAGTTTACGGAAGATGAGATTGCGGCTGCACTTGCAAGCCTGCCGGAGCTTCCTCTTGCGAAGAAGCGGCGTCTGATTGCTGACTACGGTGTGTCGCAGGGGGATGCTCTGCAGCTGATTCAAGATCAGGCGCTTGCAAACTACTTTGAAGCGGCTGCAACAGGTGCAAAGGATGCGAAGGGCGTTGCAAACTGGATTCTTGGCGATGTTGCCCGTCTGTCCAATGCGGCGAATATTGTGCCTTACGCATCGAAGATCACCCCTGAGCTGCTCCGCGGCCTGGTGGATGCGATTTCTGCCGGGACGATTACGGGGAAGATCGCCAAAGAGCTCATCGAGGAAATGTTCACGACCGGTAAGTCGGTCCAGACATTGATTGATGAAAAGGGTATTAAAGTCGTGGATGCCAGTGTTGTGATTGACATGGTGAAGCGTGCGATTGCGGCTAATCCCGATGTCGTTGCAAAGATCAAGGGCGGTCAGGAAAAGGCGATGGGCTTCCTTGTTGGGCAGGTGATGAAGGAAGCGAAGGGCCAGGCCCGCCCGGATGACGTGAACCGTTTATTGCTTGATGCGTTGGCTGAGCTACCTTAGTAGAGCACTTGAAACGACATAAATTCTGAAATAACGGCAAATTGCGCACAATTTGCCGTTATTTTTCATGATTTTGTAATATTGGTGCGATGTTATACGTAGTGTATGTATGTGGCAGAACACTCTGCCAAGTGCACCACGGAATCGCAACTCCATTCGACAGCGATGCAGACTTGGATGGTCGTGCATACATAATTTCTGAAATCGTAATGGTCGTCACAGAGGCAAGGACGGGATGATTGCTTATCCTGACTAAGGAGAATTAAAATGCTGTATCCCATAACAGACCTGACTCAACCACCGGCTGTAACACAACAGAAGCCAGCACCAGAAACGGCTGCCCCCAAGGCTACCGATGGGCTGACGCCTGCACAAATTGAGGTTTTGCTCAAAGGCGTGCCCGTGTTTTCGCTCACAGATGCTGGTGGTCAACCGATTGTGAGCAAGGTCCCGGATGCAACCAAAGGCGTGACGGCAATTTTCATGTCGCCAGGTACGGCTGGAGCAGCATTAGCCCAGATAAAGACTAAGAATGCTGAGCTAGCCTCAAAGTTAAAAATCAATCCAGTGTCACTTTGGGACATTTATAAGCTCGCAACCAGCGAGACATCACCGTTTCTAATCCAGTTTGTTGCAGATCCAGCTGAATTGGATGCTGCTAAGCCATTGCTTAAGGAGGGACGTACCGTACGGGTGCCGCTGTTTGTCGCAAAGAACAAAAAAGACAATGGTCTGCTTACGATCAACCAAAAAGGGTCGGAAGCTATCCCGATGTTTCTTAGCAAGAAAGATCTGGATACTGTGCTGCGAAAATTTGGCAAGCCTGAGCTGCTCAACGAGATTACAACGGATGTTGTTGACCTCGAACAGCTCCTCGGATCACTTACCCGTATCAAAGATCCAAGCATTGCGAAAACCACTCTTGTACCGCCTACTGAGTCTTTGGATTTTCTCAAAACACAGCCTGCAACTAAACAAAACGCAAATGAATCGCAAAATTTAAAGACAACACCTGGCTCAGACGGGTCTTCTTCCCCCATAGCAGGTGGAGTCAAGACCAACGCAGCGGGTAAAGTGAAAACGCCTACAACGGTGCCGGCAAAGACTCCAGCCAAGCCGGCCACACCAAAAAAGAAACAGCCGTAAAACAGTTGATTGTTCAACTACACTTTCCGAGTGCGTTGTTACGTGCATTACGATAGAACAAAATTATGCTAAAACCATTATCCGTACAGTTCGGCATTACGGTTCGACGCCTTCGACAAGAGAAGGGGTTTGCGCAGGAAGAATTCGCATACCACTGCGGAATCAACCGTACCTATATGACCGATGTTGAACTCGGACGCCGCTCACCAACCATCGATATCTGCCGCAGAATATGCCGCGGACTCGGTATTGAGCTGAGCGCGTTCTTCATCGCCCTTGAATCTGATGGCTATACCGTCCTCCAAGACGATGGAACATCAAGCGAATAGCGCCGTCCCCACAGTGATGCCCAGTCGCAACGCAACCTAGAAACAGGTGCAAACGGATGGGCATCGGGGATTGGTTACCACTGACTCCTGATCACTCTCAAAATATTACGTACGCGTTTTTGTACGCGCCGCCGGACGGTAACCAATGCTTACCAACCAGCCCGGCCCCTTTGGCAGTGCAACATTTTGTCTGTAAATTGTCCTCTCTCGGTCAACTTACGGGCGGTCTGTTGTCTCCTCTCTTAGGTTCAGGTAGGTTTTTCCAAGCTGCCATTCGTCACTGATCTCCATCAAGATTGCGGATGCCAGTCGCAGGCAGCTCGCATCGTTTACGAATGAACCAATGACTTTGAAACGACGACGGAGTTCCTGGTTGATGCGCTCAATACCATTGGATGTTCGAAGACGTTTGCGGAGCCCTTCAGGGAGCTGCATCACAGTCAGGGACTCAGGAATTGCGGTCTCCATCCACGCCGCAAGCTTCGGTGCAATCGACTTGTACTTCGTTACACTTTGCTTTAGCGCTTCGAGTGCATAGTGCATATCTGGCGCATTCAGGATAGCTTTTATGTCCCGTGTTACTTCCGGTTTCATGGCATCCCGAGGAACATATGCAAGTGCATTCTGCTGGATATGAAACTGACA
>CAIYBQ010000041.1 GCA_903924445.1 uncultured Armatimonadota bacterium
GCACTTGCCTGCACCTGCATTGGCGCTGGATGCTGCACCGGTACCGGCTGGTTGTTTGGTGGCGTAAAGGATGTTTGCGGAGCCATACGTGTACGGTCTGCCGCGACCTGTGATGGCTGATTTGCCATCGATGGCGACGCCATCACGGTCTGGTCTGCCGCTTGCCAACCCGTTTGGGGTTGTCTCGCAAAGCCGGTGTTACCGCCGCCCACGCCTCCCGAAAGCGCAGCCTTCATTTGCGCTGCACTTACGAACCGCTGGCCTGGATCTTTCTGCGCCGCCATTTGGATAACTGCATTGATCGCCGCTGGCTGTTCGTGCAGCGGCGGGACAGGCTCCGACATAATCCGGTAAACCACCGTCTCAAGCGCCTCGCCCCAAAACGCCTTACGCCCACTGAGCATCTCAAAGAGCACCAAGCCAAGCGAGAAAATGTCTGTGCGCGCATCCACCATCGCGCCGCGGATCTGCTCCGGTGCCATATACGATGGCGTGCCAAAGACCTGACCCGCGACTGTAATCGTCTGCTCACCTAGCATCCGCGCGATCCCGAAGTCGGTGATCTTGACCGTGCCATCCGGGAGGAGGTGGATGTTGTCCGGCTTGATATCGCGGTGAACTATCTGACGTGCGTGCGCATACTCAACGGCATCGCATAATGCACTCAGAATCCGGATGGCTTCCTCGGTTGGTAATGGCCCCATCCGTGAAATCCGGCTCTTGAGCGTCTCGCCTTCGAGATACTCCATGGCGATAAAGTAGCGGCCATTGTCTTCGCCGAAGTCGAAAATGGTGACAATCCCGGGGTGGCTTAGGTTGCCCGCTGCCCGTGCCTCCCGGAAAAACCTGTCGATACGCAAGCGGCGCTCCGGCTCCTGGACGCGAACATCGAGGGCCAGTTCTTTCAGCGCAAGCTTACGCCCGAGCTGCGGGTCGAATGCCTCGTATACGATGTCATTGGAGCGCGCGATTTCCCGCGTGATCTGGTACCGGCCGATGGTCACTCGGTGACCTCAGCAGCGCTACCATCTCGAAAATTATCGATGCTTTCTATCCGCACCAACACGCAGGTGCTGTTGTCGGCGCCGCCCATGAGGTTGGCCGCATCCACGATATCCATCGCCGCCTGAGAAAGTGACTTTCCGCTCACGATGGCCGCGATGTTATCTGTTTGCATGTACCGCGTGATGCCATCGGAGACGATGACGAAGACATCCCCTGCTTGGACGGTAATCTTCCGGATATCGGGACCGGGCATCCCTTCCATCCCGAGACAACGCGAAATCACATTGCGATAACGGCTTTGCTCGGCTTCTTCACGGGTCATCGAGCCTGCGCGCACTTGATCCTCAACCCAGCTGTGATCCTGCGTCAGCTGCTCAGGTTCGGCCCCCGACCGCAACAAATAGGCGCGGGAATCACCGACGTGCGCGATCGTCGCGACATCATCGATCAACACCAACGCAACAAGCGTGCTGCCCATCCCCTGGTACTCGGGATGCTGCTTAGTGGCATCCACAAGCTTGTCATTTGAATGCATAATCGCGGCGGAAAGCGCTGTGGTTGCATCGATGTCGGTTGCCAGAAAATAGTCCCGCAGCAAAAAACGAAGCCCGAATTCACTGGCGCGCTGCCCCGCGGCGTGACCCCCCATGCCATCCGCTACCGCCCACAGTCGTCCACGGTTTGCCAATAAATGTGGCATTTCAGGGTCAAACTGGTCGTACTTGTCCTCGTTATGCTCACGCTGCATCCCGATTTCCGTGCGCCCCGCCCATGACACAAGGCAGTGCTTATCCGGCTCACGACGCCCGGTGCTCGGCAGCTCATTCAAAAATGGAGTTGGGTCAAACTCCAGCGTCTGCGTAGATGAAATATCCTGACTCATCGGAGCATCTCCCTAATTTCCCATCACGCGATGCAGCATTTGAACGTATCGTAACCGGCATCCAGCATCTACATCTGCATGCGATTCACGCGCATTGTGGTCTTTCATCACCAGCTGCCATCCGCCATGTATGTCGCACACTCGAGGAGAGCATCGATTCCCTCACAAAGCGGGCGTCTAATCACCACTTGTAGAACTGGGATGCCGAGCAACACACAGAGAAAGCGTATTCCTGTGCGCTGGATGGCTTTCACGAATGTGAGCGGTGTGCCGTTTTTGCGTAGGACGATTGTGCCGGTGCAGTGGTTGCCGATAGTCCGGCCAGTGACAGCAAGGTTCCACGCGGGTGCGAGCACTGCCGCAAAGAGCAACATGATGGTTCCGCAAACAGCCGTCGCCGCCTGGCTCATGTGACCGATGAGCACCCAGACTAACAGCGTGGATGCCAACAGCCCAAGCATTGCATCCACATAGCCCGCAATCCAGCCGCGTTGTCCGTGCGTCTCGACCATCCGATCCGCTGGCAGCAGCGGGAGAATTTGATTCGTTGGCTCCTGGCCTTGTGGCGCACATTCGATGCAGTAATCCATCCCACGGAAAATAACGACACAGGGTTCACACAGCCGCTTGCCGCATGTGAGACAGCTGGTGACAGAGACACGCTTGCGATGGACATCGCAGACGAGTTCAGGCAGAGAACTCATGCGTTCTCCGGACCACGGAACAGATAGGTCGTCGCCCCAAACTTCACGCGATCTCCGTTGTTTACAATCATCTCAGAACCCGGCGTCAGCTTCTGGTCATTGACAAATGTGCCATTTGTGCTGTTTTTATCCACCACAAATGTCTCCCCATTTCGCCAAACAAGCTCCGCATGCATCCCGCTGATGAACTGGTCATCCGTGATGCAAAGCAGGTTTCCGGGACGCCGACCAACCGTGAACACGGTGTCAGTGATTGGGATAACACGGCCATCCTTTGCCAACAATGTGGCACGTCTGTCGCCAGCCGCGGCAACCGCGAGGGGTTTGACCTCAGGTGTTGCAGGCAGGGCACCGGCGCGAGCGGAAACCGGGACAACGAGCGTTCCCTTGATGGCACCAAACTGAATGGTTGAGCCATTTTGTGCGAACACAGAGACACCTTTTCGCAGCAGCTGGCCATCGAGCAGGGTTCCGTTGGTCGAGCCGGCTTCCGTGACACTGACATTTCCAGCATTGTCGACCGTGATCGTGGCATGGAGTCGCGAAACAGATGCATCCGGTAGTGTGATGCCCGCCGCATCCCGGCCAATCGTCACCGTTCCAGCCAGCTTGAATGTCTGCCCGGACTGAAGATGGAGCTCTGGGCCACTATGTGTCCCGGGCATCGGTCCCGCTTTGCTACCCGACTGGAGTCCGCAGCGCGTACAAAAGCCTTCGCCAATGACTGCAGGCGTTCCGCAGAGCGCGCATGGCGCCAGCTGAAAGGCCATCGTGCGGTTCGCTTGCTCGGCAGCCTGCCCCGTCATAATCGCACC
>CAIYBQ010000042.1 GCA_903924445.1 uncultured Armatimonadota bacterium
CCTAAACGGTGGCCGTCTTTATGTAGATGCTGTCGGTGACCATGAGGAGTACGCGACGGCGGAGTGTTCATCCATTTTGGATGTCTGCCGCCACCATAAGGCCGGTCAGTGGCTGCTACAGTCATTTCTTGATGACCTTGGTCTTACCGATGCCGTTTCGTTCCACAACAACAGTGTGGATCACTTTGGCGGGCATACATTCGGCTGTCATGAGAACTACTTAGTTTCGATGGCGGATGAAGAGTTTTTCCGGGCGAGCTTGCGTGGGCTGATTCCGTTTTTGGTGACGCGTCAGATTTTTGCGGGAGTCGGGCGTGTGGGTGGCCACCGGCTGAATTTCAGCTCGCTGGAAAACTCGATCATGACGATCAGTGACCACGATGTCGACTACCAGTGGATTTCGAATTTTTATGGTGTTGAGCTTGATAACTCCGTTGACTTTCAGCTGAGTCAGCGGGCGGACCACATTATCCGGACGATTGCGAGCCGTGTGCGGTTTAACCGCGCGATCATCAACCCAAAGTGGGATAGTTATTACCAGAACGCGACGTACAACCGCCTGCACATTTTGTTTGGCGAGTCGAATATGAGTGACTACGCCACAGCGCTAAAGGTTGGAACGACAAGCGCGGTGTTGAGTCTTCTTGAAGATGGTCTGATTGGCCGTGATGTTGAGATTCAGGATCCGTTGGAGGCGCTGCGTTCGATCAGTCGGGATGGCAGTTATCGGTGGTTGGTGACGCTTACGGACGGCACGACGATCTCGGCGATTGATTTGCAGCGGCGCTACCTGTCGGCGGCCAAGAAGCGGTTGACGGGTGTGGATGAGCAGACGGATTGGGTTTTGGCGAACTGGGAGTCGACGCTTGACCAGCTGGAGCGTGACCCGATGGTTTTGGCGGACCGCCTGGATTGGGTTGCGAAGAAAAAGCTGTTTACAGAGTTTGTCGCAAGTGAGGGTGTGGCCTGGTCGGATGACATCCTCCAGAGTCTGGACATCGAGTATCACAACATCAACCGCAACCAAAGTTTGTTTCATGCGCTTGAGCAATCGGGTGAGATGGTGCGTCTCGTGTCTGATTTTGAGATTGCGAAGGCGATGTCTACGCCGCCTGTTGGGACCCGTGCTGAGGGGCGTGCAAACGTAGTTCGCAGATTAATTGCTGCCAAATCGCGAGAATATGTGGTTGACTGGGATGTTGTCTATGCCGGCAAGGGTCGGCAGCTTGAATTTGGAGACCCCTTGCATACGTATGCGGATGAAACGCATCGGATGTTGGCTGGGCTTCCGGAATAGATTTTATAGTTTAATTTGCATCGTCCGGCAATTGGTCGGTATGATGCACGCTTGGCACTACTAGCAATGGGATTAGAGTAATGGCAAAGAAAAGCGGCGAAAATAGATTGGTGATCACGCTCCGTTCGACCGAGAGCGCACATGCATACACCACAATGAAGAACAAGCGGAATGATCCGGCACGTATCGAGCTCAAGAAGTACGATCCTGTCGTTCGCCGCCACGTCACATATCGGGAGGCTAAGTAACCATGGCTCGAGTCTGTGCATTAACAGGTCGCAAATCGCAGAGTGGACGTAACGTTCGCTATAACCACGGTGGAATGTGGGAAATGCGTGCTCCAAAGAAGCCACGTAAGTTCCATGTCAACCTTCAGACCGTAACCGTCCCTACACCGGATGGCGGAACGAAGAAGATTAAGATTGCTGCACGTATGATTACATCGCGTGCATTCAAGGCCATTCTGGCTGGCGAGCGGGCGCTTCCAAAGGGCGTCTAATCCCTTCGGCTGTTGCTGGTATCAATCTATGCCGGGTCGCTTGCGACCCGGCTTTTTGTTTGTTGAACGGTTTGCAAAATGTCGCTTGCCACACAAAAACGAAGATCCAATAACTTCATCATGTGTTTGTTGGATGCCATCGGCTTCCCGCTTGGCAATGCATTCTTTTCGACGACCACGGTGATTCCGGTTGCGCTCGCGGCTGCCGGCGCGGATAAGCTTTCCGTTGGCTTGCTGGTTGCGATGATTATGGTGATTCAAGCAATCCCAGGCCTCATCGCTGTGCGCTGGGTCTCGAAAATGCCGATCGTAAAAAACTATGTCGGATGGGTTGGCATCGGTGAACGTGTCGCATTATTACCTCTTGCCTGGTTTGTGGTGGCATGGGGGCCAAGCAAACCGACATGGTTTGTGACCGCAGTGTTTGGCTGTTTTGCACTCCATATGTTCTTTATGGGCATCAATATGCCCGCCTATTGGGTCCTCGTCGGCAAGGTCATCCCAACAAATTGGCGCGGACGTCTCTACGGCTTTGCCGGAGGGATTGCTGGTGTACTGAGCATCGGCGTGGATGCCCTGATGCGCAATGTTGTCTTCAGTGGCAAAAACGATGGCTTTCCTCACGGATACAGCGCCGGGTTTGTGATCGGCTTTGTGATCCTGATGGTCAGTCTGGTTCCTCTCTTTCTTGTGCGTGAGCAGCCGATGCTCTCTCAGGCAGGTAACAGCTATTCGCTCGCTGCTTACAAAGAAGTCTGGACATCGGATAGTAAGTTCCGCCAGCTCACGACCGGGCAGCTTGTGTTTGTCCTGTCAAGCATGATGGTCCCATTTCTCGTGCTCCATGGGCGTGAGTCGCTTGGGGCAACGGATGGCCACCTCGCCACGTACACAACCGTCACTCTGCTGTCATCATCATTGGGCAGTCTCTATCTTGGCTACTTGTCGGATAAATATGGCAACTTCAAGGTCTACAAGTGGTCGATGGTTGTGGGCGTTGTGTGCGCTCTATATGCCATCGTGTGCCGTTCAGCCAGCTGGTACACCCTCGTCTTTGTGCTCCAAGGACTATCTGCGAGTGGCGTAGGGATTGTGGCGATGAACCTTGTGATGGAGCTGGCGGGTAGCGCTAAGCGCATCGGTGTGTACTCATCGTTCTATTCGGCCCTAACGAGCATCCCGCGCGCGATCGCACCGGTGATCGGCTCCCTCATTGCGGGGGGACTGGGCTACATGCCATTGTTCTCCACCTGTGTTGTTGCGATTGTGATTGCACTCTGGATTACGCTTGCTCATCGCCACAATCAACCAACCGGATTGGATACACTTGACCATGTTGCATGAGATGAAACATCCGGTAAGTGATGTCGCCCTGACGATACTGAGGGCTCAGGATACGTGTACAACAGCCTTTCGCCAGCAGACGCAGCGGGTTGCGTTAATGGTGCTCGCTGAGTGCTTGCGCACGATGCCCATCGATCCGGTTCGGGTTACAACGCCCGTTGGTGAAGCCGATGGCTGCCGTCCCGTGGGGCGCCTTGTCGTTGTTCCTGTGCTTCGCGCTGGTCTTGCGTTTACCAGTGCTGTGGAGCAGCTGTGTCCGGATGCTGAGTTGATGTTCGCTGGGCTTGCCCGCGATGAAACCACGGCGGAAGCGCATTGGTATATGGACCGTATCGGCGATGTCTCCGGGGCCTTTGTTGTCGTCCTGGACCCGATGCTCGCAACCGGTGGGAGTGTTGGCCAGGTTGTGGCGCGATGTTTGGAGCGCGGAGCTACAGCGGTGGTCGTTGGATGCATCGTCGCTGCACCAGAGGGAGTCGCAGAGGTTGAGGGTCGCTTCCCAGATGTCCGCATTGTCACTGCAGCCCTTGATTCGCATTTGAATGACGTGAAGTACATCATTCCTGGCCTTGGTGACTTCGGCGACCGGTGGAGTGGCACGTAGGGAAGCATCGACTTCTCTAATTTCCGCATAAGACATTGAGTCCTTCGTTATGTCATTAGCCGTTGAATTGTCATCCAAATGTAATACGCCTCAAGGATTGCGTTTCTATACATCCTTGTTAACGGTATGTATTACGTGACAAGGCAAACTCATTGGTGTTGCTTGTAGAATGCACCAAGGGCGATGCCCATAAATTGTGCACCTGCACAGGGAGAATCCACGTTGGCTAAACGCGCACTCATTACCGGTATCACAGGGCAAGATGGTTCCTATCTCGCAGAGCTTTTGCTTTCCGAAGGCTACGATGTTTACGGTGTTGTTCGCCGTGCATCCACTGAGAACTACGAGCGTATCGAACACCTCCGCGGCCAAATCACCCTTCTCCAAGCCGACCTCCTTGACCAGTCATCATTGGTACAGGCCATCCGCGAAAGTAACCCAACCGAGCTCTACAATCTGGCTGCACAGTCCTTTGTACCTACATCGTGGGCACAGCCCGTCCTGACCGCTGAGTTCACGGCGATCGGTGTGACAAAAGTCCTCGAAGCGATGCGTGCTGTAAACCCGGAAATCCGCTTCTATCAGGCGAGTTCAAGCGAGATGTACGGTAAGGTTCTCGAAGTTCCGCAATCGGAAGATACGCCTTTCTACCCACGCTCGCCGTACGGTGTCGCTAAGGTCTACGGACACTACATCACCGTCAACTACCGTGAGTCCTACAACCTGCATGCATCCAGTGGCATCCTCTTCAACCATGAGTCGCCACGCCGCGGGCTTGAGTTTGTAACCCGCAAGGTCACCGATGGTGTTTCACGCATTAAGTTGGGACTCGCGACCGAGCTCCGCATGGGCAACCTTGATTCACAGCGTGACTGGGGATTTGCCGGCGACTATGTGAAGGCCATGTGGCTGATGTTGCAGCAGGACACCCCGGATGACTATGTGGTCGCAACCGGTGAGACGCATACCGTCAAGGAACTCGTCCAACTAGCCTTCGATCGCGTTGGACTGGACTGGGAAAAGTATGTCGTCATCGACCCGCGCTTTATCCGGCCTGCGGAAGTCGATCTGCTCATCGGACAGCCCGCCAAGGCAAATAAAGTCCTCGGATGGGTTCCAGAGACATCGTTCCAGACATTGGTCAACATGATGGTCGATGCTGACATGGACCGCTTGTCTGCCCGCAAATAAGCAGCAAACGATGAAGGTATTGGTTACGGGTGCCAGCGGATTCGTCGGCCGGCACCTCCTGCCTGCACTGCAACGTGCTTATCCGGATGCTGTGCTTATTGGCACCAGCGGACCGAGCGATCCTCCGCGGACCAGCGTGGATGGCTACGTTGCGTTGCCGCTGGACCTGTCCAGCCAGCACTCCATAAACGATGTTGTAGACACCGTGCATCCGACGCACGTTGTACACCTCGCAGGTTACGCGAGCGGAGCGGGCACGGATGCCGCAGGTATCGCGAAAATCAACGCAAACGGAACCGAGGCGCTCCTTTGTGCACTGGCAGGCCTGTCGCACCCGGTGACGGCCGTTTTGGCATCTAGTGGCTATGTCTACGGAACGACGCCAGAAGCTCCTGGCGCGGATGAAGACTTTCCCTGTAACCCGAGCGGCGCATATGCCATCAGCAAGGCATCCATGGAGGATGCAGCGCGGGAAATGGCATCGGAAAAGCTGAAAATCGTTGTCTCCCGCTCCTTCAACCACACCGGGCCACTCCAGACGACTCAGTTTGTTGTCCCTGCTTTTGCGCAGCAGCTGGCGCAAATCGAGCGTGGAGAGCTTCCGCCTGTAGTCAAAGTTGGCAACCTGGATGCGCTACGTGACTTTTTGCCCGTCACAGATGTCGTTGATGCGTATTCTAAAATGCTGCTGCTGGATACGCCATTTACCGTTTTGAATGTGTCCAGCGGTATTGGGGTTTCGGTCCGCGACCTCTTGGATGGTCTCATTAACATCTCACGCGTACCGGTTACGGTGGAATTGGATCCGTCACGCCTCCGGGCATCCGATGTCCCATGTAGTGTAGGGAACCCAGCGAAGGCAAAGCAGCTGTTAGGTTGGGAGCCAAGCGGCGAAATTGCCACGATGCTCTCCACTACGCTCGCATATTGGCGCTGCCAATAACTTGGTTGAGAAGGATAGAAGAATGCAAACCCGTTCATTTGATGGCATCCCGGTCGGTGAAGTTGGTCTTGGTTGCTGGCAGATCGGTGGAAGCTGGGCACATGTCGAGGAAGATGATGCACTTGCAATCCTTCGGGCAGCCTATGCAGCGGGCGTCACATTTTTCGATACCGCAGATGTCTACGGTGCAGGGCGCTCCGAGCGCCTGATTGCACGCTGGGTGGGTGAGGATGCACCGCAAGGCATCTTTGTCGCAACCAAGCAGGGACGCTTCTCGCCTCCAGGCTGGCCAGAGAACTGGACACTGGATGCGATGCGGACGCATATCACCGCAAGCCTCGAGCGCCTCAATGTCGCGTCTCTGGACCTCTTGCAGCTGCACTGCATCCCAACCGATGCCCTTCGCGATGGAACCGTCTTCGATCACCTCCGTACGCTTCAGGCGGAAGGGCTGATCAAGCGCTTTGGGGCAAGTGTTGAGAGCATCGAGGAAGCCGAAATATGTATGGCGCAGCCCGGGCTTGTCAGCCTGCAAATTCTCTTCAATGTCCTTCGTCAGCGTCCCGTCTGGCAGCTGTTCGACAAAGCACAGTCAAATGGCACATCCCTGATCGTACGTCTCCCACTTGCATCCGGGTTGCTGTCAGGCAAAATGACAAAGCAGACTGCATTTGGAGATGAGGACCACCGGAACTTCAACCGGGATGGCGCAGCGTTCAATGTTGGCGAGACGTTCTCCGGGCTTCCCTACGAGGCGGCTATCGATTTGGTGGATGCTCTCCGGCCACATGTGCCGCAGGACATGACAATGGCACAATTCGCGATGCGTTGGATTCTCGACCATCCAGCAGTAACCGTGGTGATTCCAGGAGCAAGCCGCCCGGACCAGGTTGCCTCGAATGTCAGTGCATCAACGCTGAACAGCCTTCCCGCCGAGCTGCATGCAGCACTCGAAGCCTGGTATCGGTCGGATGTCGATCATCTCGTTCGCGGGCCCTATTAGATCGTTAACGGATGCATGGTTACTTCACCGGGATTGTTATAGGGTTGGTGATTGTACCGGGGCTAATAGCATCGCTATAATCAGCTATGACAGGCTCGATATCGGCATCCCCATGCCACGGCAAGCGCCGCACAAAAATAGTTTGCACACTGGGCCCTGCGGTGGACTCTTTGGAGGCCATCGAACGGCTGATCCGCTGCGGCATGGATGTCGCCCGTCTCAATTTTTCCCACGGGAAAGCTGAGGATCAGCGTCAACGCCTAGAATGGGTTCGCGAAGCATCCAACCGCTTGGGTCGCGAAGTCGCTATCATGCAGGACCTCTGCGGACCCAAAATCCGCCTTGGTGATCTCGCGGATGGAGTATCTGTCAAAGAGGGTCAGACGGTAATCTTTGATGCGACCCTGACCGCTGTTGTGGGAGATCGTATCCCGCTTCCTGTCCCTGAGCTGGTGATGGTCCTAAAGGTGGGGAACCGCCTGATGATCGATGATGGCAACCTGGAGTTCACTGTGACGGCCGTTGGTGGGACATGGGTTTCGACGGTTGCATCCACAGACGGTCTCCTTAAGACCCGCAAAGGGGTTTCTGCTCCCGGCGTTCGCATTGATGTCCCAAGCCTCAGTGAGAAAGACATTGAAGATGCGCGATTTGGCCTCTCGATAGGTGTGGATGCGATTGCGATGTCTTTTGTTCGGGACCCGGCGGACATCTATACACTGCGAACCCTCACGGCTAACAAAGTCCCGCTCATCGCGAAAATCGAAATGGCGGAGGCGGTTGAGAAGTTAGCGGAAATCGTGAAGGTCTCGGATGGCATCATGGTCGCACGTGGAGACCTTGGTGTCGAGATGCCATTTGAGCAGCTGGCAGTTGTCCAGAAGGAAATCATTTTCGCTTGTAACCGGGCTGGTAAACCTGTTATTACGGCGACGCAAATGCTCGACTCGATGATTGAGCGGCCACGCCCAACACGGGCAGAAGTCACCGACATCGCGAATGCTGTCCTCGATGGAACAGATGCGCTAATGCTAAGCGGTGAGACATCGGTTGGCGCCTTCCCGTTTGCAGCTGTCGAAACGATGGCAAAGGTCGCGGTAGCGACCGAGTCGCGCTTTGACTACAATGCCGCCCTTACGCTTGCTCATCAGCGATTTGGCAAAGCATCGCTCACCGATGCCGTCTCCGATGCTGCAACATCGATTGCCGAGGACATGGGTGCCGTAGCCATTTTGTGTGGTACGAGTACCGGGAGCACCGCACGTGCAGTGGCAAAGTTCCGCCCACGTGCCAAGGTTGTTGCGCTCACCGAGCGACGGTCAACCGCACGCTTTATGGCGTTTGTTCGTGGTGTTGAGACTATATTGGTTGAGCCGGTGGACTCGACAGATAGCCTGCTCCGTCAGGCGGCCGAACAGGCTGTTGCAAATGATGTTTGCTCAAATGGCGATTGTGTTGTCATAATCGCTGGAGCACCTGTTGGCGTAACAGGATCCACCAATCTCATTAAGGTACATCGAATTGGCGACCCGATCTAAATCATCACCCCGCAAGGCAACCCAATCAAAATCTCGGACGCTTCGGCGTGACCCGCAGGATGTCCTAATTCGACGCGTTATTGGGTTTTTAGCGTTCGCATTCTTTGGCTTATTCGTGGTCCGTCCAGCGATTGAGCCGATTAAAATCGTGGTACGTTATCAAAATCTGTTGAATGAGCAAAAAGCAGAAGGCAAGCGGCTGCGGGATCAAAACAATGCCTTGGCCCAGCGCGTGGCGTGGTTGAAGACGCGTGAGGGAGCTGAGGTTCTTGCGCGTGAGAGTGGGTATCACGCTCCAAATGAGGAAGCTTTTCACATAAAAAAGGGACCACGCTCGCTATCCAGCCTGATGCCTACATCGGACCGGATTCAGCCAAGCGCATTGCCTAAACCGATTCAGTAGGAGTTCGGTTACCTTTCTCCCGGCAACTTGGGCTGTGAGACGAGAAGGTGCCACGGTCGCTATCCAGCTTGATGCCAACGTCGGACCGGATACAGTAGGTCCTTTCAGAAACTTGCTGCTTTTAGCGTTGTAGCAGCCACATTTCTGTTTGTCGGGCTGTCAAAAACTCACAGCCCTCAGCGGTGACAATCACCATCTCTTCAATACTGACGATACCGGCATCGGGCAGCTCAACCCCAAGCTCAAGTGTATACACTTCGCGTGCCTGAACGACGCCATCCGGTCCACTGCCATAGCGCTCCCATTGTGGACCGAGGAGCGTTCCGCCATCGTGGGCGAAGCGTCCGACTTGATGCCCAACAGCGTGCATGTATTCAGGATAACCCGCAGCCGTTATCGCGTTCCGTGCTGCCGCATCAACCATCCAACCTTGAACACCCGGACGGAGGGCCGCCGCAGCGGCATCGATGGCACTGACCACCGCCGCCATCGCCTGCTGGATATGCTCCGGGACGTAAGAGCCAACGTACCAGCAGCGCTGAATATCACTGGAGTAGTTTCGCGTCGCAACACCGAGGTCGATGTGCAAAATGTGCCCATGGCCTAGGGCAATCTGGTTAGATGGCAAGCCGTGACCTGCCTGGCTGTCCGGGCCACAGTTGACAATTGGATTGCCCGCCCGCTCCCAGCCATAGCCATAACCACGCTCATCAATCAGCGTCTGTATTCCACGATAGATTTGGTACTCAGTCATCCCAACTTGGACAAAACTTGATGTCAACCACTCGAAAATGCCTTCTGTAACCTGGATCGCATCCTCGATGGCATCCAGCTCGGATTCGGTCTTCTGCGCACGCAGGGGAATCACGACATCCGAGGCACTGACCAGACATCCTTCAAAGCGTGTTCCTTCGAGCATGGACGTCAGTAAATGGAACATCCCAAGAGTGATGCCATCCGCTTTGTCATCCCATTCGCAGGTGTTGATGCCGATGCGCGGCTTGGCAACAGATGTCGGAATCGTCAACTCAAGGACGGCCACAAGGCGGTCTTTGATCGAATGGACATAGGGAACGACTTGATTCCAGCCGCCGAGCTGGCGGATAGCATCCGCATCGTAGTTTCCCACGACGGCAAACGTCATCCCGGATTTCGAGACCATGAATGCGCTTTGCCACGTCATCCCGAAATCACAAATCAGAGGCAGCACCGGGTCACAGAGCGCCGTTGTCTCCCGGACAAATGTCAACCAAACATCCAGGTCACTGGCGGCGACGAGGCGGCGGGCCTGTTCAAGCTTTTCGAGATGAATCATTTAGCGTGGAGTGCGGCACCGACGATGCCCGCATCGTTGAGGAAGTTGGCTGTGACGATAGGCGTACGGAGCGTAAATTGTGGGAAGAACCTGTCGCTCTTCTTGCTGACTCCGCCGCCGACAATGAAGAGATCGGGCCAGACAAGGTCTTCGATGGTGTGGAGGACGCGGTCAACCCGCTTACCCCACTTGTCCCACTTGAGGTCTTCGCGCTCTCGTGCGGCATCCGATGCCCAAGATTCTGCATTTTTGCCACCAACTTCAACATGGCCAAACTCCATATTTGGGAGCAGCTTGCCGTTGAAAAAGAAGGCGGAGCCAATCCCGGTCCCGAGGGTGATCATGATGACAAATCCCGGGTGGTCTTTACCCGCACCAAATGTAATCTCCGCGAGGCCAGCGACATCTGCATCGTTGCCGATACAAACTTTCGGGCTGCCTGTTGCAGCAGCAATCAGTTTGGCTGCATCGACATCCACCCATGAGTCATCGACATTTGCTGCCGTTTTGACAACGCCATTCTTGATGACACCGGGGAAGCCGACGCCAATGGGGCCGGTCCAGTTGAAATGGGCAGCAATTTCTGCGACGACAGCCGCGACGGCCTCCGGGGTAGCCGGTTGCGGAGTTTCGATTCTGATGCGCTCAGCGAGCAGCTCACCTGTGGTCACATCAACAAGAGCGCCCTTCACACCGGAACCGCCGATATCAATGCCCAGTACTTGCGTCACGTGTTCTTCACTGTCAGGGGTAGCGAGTGGTGCTGATGTTGTTGTGGGGGCTGTAAACGTCTCGTCCGCCATAGCGAATCTCCTGCAGTCTGACATCGTCCAGACTAAAATGTCTGTTGCCGTGCATCATACATCGGATGCTTACCGGGTTAACACTGCCCATCCGCGTATTTGCCGTGTGGCAGATACAATGCGCCGTGGAACTGAGCGGTCAAACACAGCCAAAGCCAACACGTAGGCCGCTGTTAACGGTTGCCGTACCCGTTTATAACGAGCTGGCAACGCTGCTCGAAATCCATCAGCGCATTCTTAGCGTCCCGCTTGACCTTGAGATTCTCTACGTCGATGATGGTTCAACGGATGGCAGTCGCGAGATCTTGGTAGAGCAAATTGCTGGATCCGATGCCCGGGTACGTGTCGTGCTCCACGATGTCAATCAAGGCAAAGGCGCAGCGATTATGACTGCGATAAAGCATGCATCCGGTGAGCTGTTCATCGTCCAAGATGCCGATCTTGAGTACGAACCCCTTGACTATTTATCGTTGGTGAAGGTCTTCGCGGCACCCGATGTGCAGGTTGTGTACGGTAGTCGCTTCCTAAAACGCCGACATCCAGAACACATGAAGCTGACGAACTGGCTTGCAAATCGCATCCTGACGATTACAACCAATGTGCTGATTCCGGGCGCGCGGATCTCTGATGAAGCGACGTGTTACAAGGTCTTCCGTACCGAAATGCTAAAGCAGGTCCCACTCCATGCGAGGCGATTTGATTTCTGCCCTGAGATCACGATGAAGGTCCTTAGGCGCGGGCATGTCATCCACGAAGTGCCTATCGGTTACTCGGCGCGGACTGAGGCGCAGGGTAAAAAGATCAAGTGGACGGATGCATTTGATGCATTTAGTGCACTGCTGCGCTACCGCTTCTCTCGCGATTACTAGTCATAGAACCTCGCGCTACACACTGTTGTAGATTGTTGAATGCTAAATCGCTCTAAATAGCAATAGTTAGATCTAAAGCAAATCATTCATTCTTGTTGCTATTGACTGCATTCTTTGATTACCATCAGTGCTAGATGTGTGTACTTCTTTAATAATGATATTTGAATTCGTTAGTTCGTAGTTGTTGATAGTGTGCATCGCCCAGCGGGCTGCACCAATCAGGCTCTGCTCACCCGTTTCCTGTTGCTCAACCGTGCAGCCGCAGGCATCCGCGATGCACTGAGCGAGCAGCGGTGATTGCTGCAGCGCATTTCCGCTCGCGGCGAGAATGGTCTGCGGTCCCACACCGAGCTTTGCACCAATCCAGGATGTATGGACAGCGATTGCCTCCAGATGGGCGAGGGCGATTTCCTCTCCCGATGTGCCTGCGGTGAGGCCATGAATGGATGCGGTCAAGTGGTCTGCCCACCACGGTGCACGCTCACCGGAGTAGTAAGGCAGGACTGTAACCGTTGGCGGTGCACTCCGGAGTTCAGCAAGGGCATCCGGGTTGAACTTGAGGTTGCTGCAGAGCC
>CAIYBQ010000043.1 GCA_903924445.1 uncultured Armatimonadota bacterium
AATAAGGAATAACCCGATGACGAACGAACAACGCATCCAACATCACCTCTCACGCCGAGTTTTCCTGCACGGAACCGGCGTCGCGATGGCCCTTCCATGGCTTGAGAGCATGCCGGTCTGGGGTGCCACGGATGACACTGCGAAAACGCCGAACACTCCACCTAAGCGCTTTGTGGTGCAGTTCATGGGTACTGGCATCAGCCCAAACAACTGGGGAGCCAAAGGCGAAGGCGCCACCATGGAGCTCTCTAAAAGCCTTAAGCCACTTGAGCCATTCCGTGAAAAACTCAATGTCATCAGTGGACTCTTCAACCGGCCATCCGTAGGGGTCGGCATCCACCCCGGGATGACAGGAAACATTCTCTCCGGAATGCCTCTCACCCGTGGAGCGGTTCTCCATGGCGGCATCAGCGTCGACCAAGTCCTTGCAGCGCGACTCGGCAATAACACCATCCAACCAAGTCTAGTCCTCGCCTGCGAGAAGCCCCTCACCGGCTATCACGAGTCCAACTTCTCGATGGCCTACAGCTCCTACATTTCCTGGCTAAACTCCGAATCGCCCGTTCCAAGCGAAGTCTATCCATCCCAGGCATTCGACAGCCTCTTTGACAACAATGGCAGCCAGCGGATGACCAGTGTTCTGGACCGTGTCCAGGATGATGCCGCATCTTTGCGACATAAAGTTAGCCGCGAAGACCGCGCAAAACTGGATGAATACCTAACCAGCGTACGCGAAGTCGAAAAGCGGGCATCCCGAATGCGTGGCGAAATGATGAAGGCCACGGACAACGCCAAAAATAAGAACAAGCCACTCGTGGCGATGAAGCGCCCGGATGATGGCCTCCCTGAAGACCTCCGAGAACACATGAAGCTGATGTGTGACATCGTCGCGCTGGCTATCCAGACGGACAAGACGCGTATCGCATCGATGCTGATGTGCCGTGACCTCTCTGGACTGTTCTATCCATTCCTTAATGTCAATGATGGCCACCACATCGCATCCCACGATGACAACTCAGCCGGCTACGAGCGCATCACCCGCCACTACATCACCCAGCTCGCCTACCTCGCAGGCAAGCTGGATGGGATGTCAGAAGGCACCGGAACAGTTCTCGATAACTGCTGCCTCCTCTGGTTGTCCAACATGTACTCGGGATCCATTCACGATAACAACCACCTCCCAGTGCTAACCATCGGTGGCCTCGGCGGAACCCTCAAGACCGGACGCGTCATCAACTATCGTGACAAGGGCGATGAGAACCGCAAGGTCTGTAGCCTCTACCTTGGCCTTATGGACCGGATGGGCGTGAAGCTTGACCGCTTCGGAGATGCAACCACGCGCCTCGCAACGTTCTAAGCATCCACTGAAATAATCGTGATGATTATCGCCATCACCTATCTTGGACTTCTCCAGCTGCTGCTCACAACGCCGCCATGTGTTGAGCTGAATGCACCGGTAGTCGTCCGAGTAGGTGATGGCGATATTTCTTGTGAGCCAAGTCCATTTGATGATTCTCTAGATGCGGCTGTCCGCATCCAACGCGAATTCAAGTCCTATCCATCAACACTCTTCCAGCAGGCTGGCTGTACCCGCATCGTTCTTTGTACAAAGCTTGCGTACGCCGGGCAGCTCCGCGCCGCTATTCCCGACTGGGAACACAACACTCTCTACATCGACACACAGCGGGGAGCAAAATCCCCCGGCTACCCCGAACACGTGCTGCACCATGAGTTCTTTCACCTCATCGACCACGCGGATGACGGGGATGTTTACAGCGACGCCACATGGGCCGCGCTCAACCCGATCAGCTTTCGCTACGGCAATGGTGGCGTGAATGCGCAAACAACACGCAACACAGGAGCCCTCACCGATAACATCCCAGGGTTTCTCACACACTACGCAACCACTGGTGTTGAAGAAGATAAAGCCGAGCTCTTCGCATTCAGCATCACGCACAAGGATTACATCACTACAAGGATAAAGACCGACACAGTCCTTGCTGCGAAAATAATCCGCCTCAAAGCCATTCTCAGAAACCTCTGCCCGGATGCCAAGGACCTGATTTCCATCCATCCCGATGGTCTCACAACAAGCCATTCGGCATACCCAACCAGTAACTAGGAATCAAATCCCAGAGACACCCGTACAATGCACTAACACCGTTTGACAGGCAGGGACAAAACACATGGAATTCCCATCCCGTAACATCACTGTTCTCGCAGCCGCCATCGTCGTCGGCCTGATTGGGCTCGGAACCACCCTCGGCAACTCCATCGTCCGCTTCAAGGAGCTAGACCGTACCGTAGGCGTGAAAGGCCTCTCCGAAAAGGAAGTCGAAGCCAACATCGCCCTATGGCCAATCAACTTCTCCGCTGCATCCAATGACCTCACACAGTTCTATGCAACATTGGATAAAAATGCGGAAACGGTGCGCGCATTTCTCAAGAAACAAGGCTTCGCCGACAGCGAGATATCGGTATCACCACCCAATGTCACAGATAAGCTCGCACAGCAATGGGGAGGCGGAGAGCGCGCAGAATTCCGCTACACCGGTAGCCGAGGGGTGACCGTTTACACAACCGACATCGCCAAAGTACGCACTGCCCTCAACAACCTCTCCGTCCTAGGCAAGGCTGGAATTACGCTCTCAAGCGGCGATAATGGCGGCGGATCCCGCCCGCAATATCTGTTCACAAAGTTGAACGAAATCAAGCCTAAGATGATTGAAGAAGCCACCCAGAAGGGACGTCAGGTCGCAGAGAAGTTTGCAACTGATAGCGGCTCCCGCCTCGGCAAAATCAAAAATGCCGACCAGGGCCTCTTCTCCGTCGAAGACCGCGATCAGGAAAACCAACACCTCAAGACCGTCCGGGTCGTCTCAAGCATCGAGTACTACCTCACGGACTAATCCCCATCGATATGGACAAAAAGCAAGGCTGGCAAGCCATCCCGATCGCTCTGATTCTCCTTGGCACACAGGGATGTCAACCGCCAGCCAAGCCACCACAGCTCCCTATCACTGTCACCGCTGACCATACAAACATGGTCTTGATCAATGGTGGCAGCTTTGAGATGGGTGGCGATACAGATTTGTTTACGGACACATCCCCGGTCCATACCGTCACCATCTCCAGCTTTTGGATGGACAAAACCCTGGTCACGAATGCTGAGTTTGCTGCATTTGTCGCAGCGACAGGCTACAAGACGACTGCTGAGCAACCACTGAATCCCGCCGACTTTCCCGGGATACCACCAGAGAAACTCAAGCTGGGCTCCGTTGTTTTCACACCGCCAAAGTCGAAGGTAAGCCTCGATGATGTCACACAGTGGTGGACCTATGTCCCGGGAGCAACATGGCGGCATCCAGAAGGGCCAGGCTCCACAATTGATTACCGAATGAATCACCCCGTGGTCCATGTGAGCCACGATGATGCACGTTCATACGCAAAGTGGGCTGGAAAGCAGCTGCCTACAGAGGCGCAATGGGAATTTGCAGCCCGCGGCGGTCTGAACCAAAAGCCGTATGTCTGGGGCGATCTGGCACCATCCGATGCGGCAAAGCCGCTGGCAAACCTCTTTGATGGCAGCTTTCCTTACAAAAACACGCTCCTGGATGGCTATGCCAGAACATCCCCAGTCCAAGCCTATCCCCCCAATGCCTATGGCCTCTACGATATGGCGGGCAACTGCTGGCAATGGACGGCGGATTTCTACAGACCGGATACATACAAGTCGCATGGACCATTGGACCCACTTGGACCGACGGAGAGCTTTGACCCGGATGAGCCAGGTTTGACTAAGTACGTCCAGCGCGGTGGAAGTTTTCTGTGTTCCACTGACTATTGTGTGCGCTACCGCGTCGCGGGACGTGGAAAAGGTGCCCGTGACACAGGTGCATCCAATGTGAGCTTTCGCTGCATCAGCCTGAAGTGAAACCCGTATAATCGTCGGATGCGACATCTGGCAGGACTCATCGGGGCAGTGGCTTTTGCGGGTACGGCGATTGGCATTTGGGGGATGCCCGGGGCCACGGCGGCCGGGCGACTTCCAAAGAGCGTGGCGGAGGTGGAGAGGCCCAATGTGGTCTTTATCCTCACAGATGATGTCGGTTATGGCGACATCAGCGCCAATGGCGCGACCCGGGTCAAGACGCCGAACATCGACCGTATTGCAAGCGAAGGCATCCGGTTTACGAATGCCTATGCGCCTGCGGCGACCTGTACGCCGAGTCGCTACGCATTGATGACCGGCGAGTACGCATTCCGTAAACAAGGGACTGGCGTGCTGCCCGGCGATGCAGCCATGATTATCGATCCGGCGCGTCCAACGCTCCCGCGGCGCTTCAAGGATGCTGGGTACACGACGGGAGCCATCGGCAAATGGCACCTTGGCCTTGGAAATGCGACATCCCCGCTGGATTGGAACAAACATATCGCTCCTGGTGCAAACGCACTCGGATTTGATGAGACCTACCTGATTCCGGCAACCGTCGACCGCGTCCCGACGGTGTGGGTCAAGAACGGGGATGTCATCGGTCTCGACCCCGCAGACCCGATTCAGGTCGACTACAAACAACGCATCGGAGATTGGCCAACAGGTCGCGAAAACCCGGAGCTCCTCAAACAAAA
>CAIYBQ010000044.1 GCA_903924445.1 uncultured Armatimonadota bacterium
GCTCGGGGTTGCTTGGCGGGTTTGTGACCCGGATGTCATCGACGGGTTCGATCAGCCCGATGCCCATGAGCTGTTTCCACACACGATTCACGATGTTCTTTGAAAAGAACGGATTTCCCGGTGCGGTGACCCAGTCGGCAAGCGCATCCCGGCGGTCGCCCTTGAAGTCTGCTGGAAGAGGGGTGCCATCGAGAGGCGTTGGTTGCATCACCTTGCCGGTGCGTGGGTGGACAGCTTCGCCGCCATTTCCGTTGTAGACAAATGTCTCTTCCGGATTTGGGCCATCCTTGGTTTTCGTCCGCACAAAGAACGCGGCCATTTGGTAGTACTCAAACTGCTTGAAGCGCTCGTACGGGTGGTTATGGCACTTGGCGCAGCCGATACGTGTACCGAGGAAGACTTGACTTGTGGTTTCGAGCAGCGCTTCGGGTGAGCGTTCCGCCCTGAAGAAGCCTGCCGCGCCATTATCGTAGTTGCTACCCTTTGCAGTGATCAGCTCGCGGGCAAAGGTGCTCATCGGTTTATTCAGCGCCACGGATGATCGCAGCCACTGGTTCATCGATGCCAGCCCGCGTTCGCCGAGGGCTTTCGTGGATGCCCGTGTGTAGTCGCCCCAGAACAGCGTCCAGGTGTCGACATACTCAGGGCTTGCGAGGAGCTTGTCGACGATGCGTTCACGTTTGTCCAGCTCGCGATCGGCGAGGAATGCACGGATATCGCTTGGGGATGGCAGTGTGCCGCAGATGTCAAGTGTTACGCGGCGGAGGAACTCGGTGTCGCTGGCCTTTTGGCTTGGCGTCAGGCCGAGCTGGGCGAGTTTTTTGTCGACGAGGAAATCCATGGCAACCGATGCCGGAGTCCGCGCTTCATCATCCGATGGTGCCCCGGGTTTTAGTGGAGCACCAAAAGGACTGTTAATGGTGGCGGTTGTCACGACATCCCGGTAGCGAATCAGGACCGCGGCGGAGCCCTTTCCAGTAACTTTGATAATGCCATCTGGGCTCACGCTTGCAACTGCGGCATCGGAGCCGCTGATAAGGGACTCGGCGGTGACATCGCGTGTCGTGGAATCTGAGAGCGTCGCGACGACCCTGATGGCCTGTGTATCGCCCACGGACAGCGTCCGCATTTTCGGGTAGACATCCAGCTTGGTGACGCTTGGGTCATCCTGCTTGGGTCCTGGCATCCCGAGGCGTATCCACTCGCTGAGCAGGCGGTGGTGCTGGGCACCATCCGCAAGGACAGGACCGCCTTTGTGGGGAACGGCCATCGTCGGCTTGCGCAGCAACAAGGAGTTCATCGGCTGTGCAGGAGATACACGGCGGCTTGCGCTGCCTTTGGTGATGCTGGCGAAGTCGAGGTCCGGGTCAAACGCCTGGAGGCTGAGCCGGAAGCCGCCTTTTCCTTGTGTGGCTCCGTGACATCCGCCGCCGTTGCAGTTGGAGCGGGTGAGGATAGGCTCAACATCGGCGATAAAGCGTGGCGTGGCTTTTGCGGTGACATTGCGCACATCCACAGGGACCACGAGCTTGCGGCCTGATGCATCAATAGTGATGGTTGTTCGGCCATCGTGGATTGGGTAGACCGTGCCATCTTTAATGGTTGCGATTTTAGGGTCAGCAACGGTATAGCGTGCGGCGGAAGTGACATCTTTTCCGGTTGGAAGCTCAGTCACGATGCGGTGGCTGGTCCACGGGCCATCGAGGGTGATGTTGGATGCAGGCCCGGTGAGGCGCAAGGTGGGTTTTGCAATCGATGCAACGGGTGGCTTCTCGGTCGCCGATGCGCCGATGGCAAGTAACGTCACGATGCCCAGTGGGCCGATTTGATAGAGAAAGCGCCTTGCATCCATGGTTTTCAGCACTCCTGTGTGCATCCGATTACCGTGTGTACCGTCAACGATGACTGGGGGTAGAACCGTATTGCATTGTAGCCTTAATCATCGGATGAAACCGATACCAATCCAAGCCATTACGAACGAATCAAAAAGTGAACACTGTTAAACGGTTATGTTAATTAAACTTCATCGTGTATGATGCCGATATCCGGTGTCATTCCCCCTTTA
>CAIYBQ010000045.1 GCA_903924445.1 uncultured Armatimonadota bacterium
ACTCCCGGTTACCTTCTCGATGCAACGATTGTCAATGGAATCGGCTATGTCGTTTGCGAGCAGTCCCATGAAGTTATTCGTGTCGATCTCGACGCAGGTACCCTCTTGCCGTCGATCAAGGTTGATCGTCATCCCCACAAGCTTTACTTCAGTGCCGCCAACAAACAGCTGTATGTCACTAACACCACATCCGACACACTCGTAGCAATATCGACGGATACCAATACTGTAACCGGCCGAATATCGCTGTCTCCAAAAGATGTTGCAAAGGTCTCCGGTGGAAACCCAACCGGTGTTACCGTAACTTCGGATGGCAAGACAGCTTATGTGGCTCTATCTGCAATGAATGCTGTCGCCGTGGTCGACCTGACAAAACAGCGTGTGAGCGGCTACATTCCTGCGGGTTGGCAACCAACTGATGTCACACTTAGCGCAGACCGGCTTTTCATCAGTAATGCCAAGGGTGACCAGAACAAATGGGCTAATGGTGCTCCGAAGCAGTACATCCAACTTCTGCTCGAAGGAACCATTCAATCGCTACCGCGAACATCCATTCCTGGACAGCTGGGCCGCTGGTCGCAAATCGTAGCAGTCAACAACCGATTTGACCGCCTCGCGAAGCAAGTGGATGCGTTTAGCAATCCTGGCATTGAGCACGTCATCTACATCATCAAAGAGAATAGAACCTACGACCAGGTACTTTCAGATATTCCACGTGGAAACAGAGATGAGAGTCTGTTGATGTTTGGGCGAGATGTCACTCCGAATCAACACGCGATTGCAGAGCGCTTCGTGCTGCTTGATAACTTCTACTGCGCCGCGGAAGTATCTGGAAATGGATGGAACTACTCGGTAGGTTCCCTCGCCAACCCCTACGTCGAGCGTAATGTCGCCTATGGCTACAACGGTCATGATCGTCCATATGACTACGAAGGCACGAACAACGGAATACCTGCTGACCGCTTTGATATCACCGATGTCGGACGACCTAGTGGTGGCTACATCTGGGATAAGGCCATTCAGCACAAGGTCTCGTTGCGAAATTATGGCTTCTTTACCGATGATGTCGAGCAGCCTCGAAAGACCGCAGAGGATGGTGCTGAAGGTCTGACCAACACACCGGTCAAGAAGGCACTCCTCGGTGTGACCAACACTGGATATCGCCAATACGACCTCTCATTTGCCGATAGTGAAGCAGGCATAAAACATGGACTGCCTCCTGCGCCAAAGCAGACTCCAACCTTTGGCCCAGATAACGATCCATCACGGTTCACAACGTGGAAACGCGACTTTGACAAGCTTGTTTCAACGAACAAAGTGCCAAAGTTGATGTTTGTTCGCTTTGGAAATGACCATACAGCTGGCGCTAGCGTCGGGATGCCATCTCCACGAGCGATGGTCGCTGATAATGACTACGCGGTCGGACAGCTTGTAGAGACAATCTCCAAGTCACCGATTTGGAAGAAGTGCGCGATCTTCATCATCGAAGATGATGCACAAAACGGCTATGACCATGTCGATGCACACCGCTCCACGGCTTATGTCATCTCGCCATTCATCAAAAAATCCACACTGGATTCATCGTTTTATAACACAGACTCAGTCCTGCGAACGATTGGGTTGTTGCTCGGCATGAGTCCGATGACAATCATGGACGCCACTGCATCGCCATTTGCCATCTTTGGAAACAAACCTGAGAACGATGGCGTGTTCACTGCGATTCTTCCATCGAAGGAAATCATTGGTGAGGTCAACGCAAAGCGAAGTCCGGATGCTGCATTGAGTGCAAGGATTCCTCTCACGAGTGAAGAAAGCGAGATCGATGAACATCTCAACGGAATTCTGTGGCGAACGCAGTTCGGCAACAGCCGACCTGAACCGCGCCGTGTCCATAAGTTTGCAGCAGCACCGGCAGTGGAGTTGAAGTAAAAACCGTCATTCATCTTTCGTACAAATACCGAGCGTGATAGACTTCGCACCGGAGTGGTTTGGGTGGTCGCAGGTGAAAGCCTGAGGAAAGTCCGGGCTGCGCAGGGCAGGATGCTGGCTAACGGCCAGGCGGGGTGACCCGACGGAAAGTGCAACAGAAAGATACCGCCATCATTATTGATGGTAAGGGTGAAATGGTGCGGTAAGAGCGCACCGGAGTGGCGGAGACGTCACTGCCCGGCAAACCCCATCCGCAGCAAGGTTCGAACAGGAGAAGATGACGTTGCCCGCCGATTCTCCGGGTAGAGCCGCATGAGCTATCAGGCAACTGCTAGCCAAGAGAGATGACCATACAAAGACAGAACCCGGCTTATAGAGCCACTCCAATCTATTCAGGAACACATCACCATGAGCTTCTTCCATCACGTGTACTTCTACCCAACTGAGACTGCCAACCCGACTGATCAAGCGGAGCTCATCGGATTGTGCCAGTCCCTCTTGGAAACCATCCCAGGTGTAACATCGTTCGCTCTAGGAAAGCCGGCGGGTACAGATCGCCCCGTGGTTGACAATGACTACATCGTTGCATTGCTTCTCGAATTCCCGGATGCAGCCGCCGAGAAGGAATATCAAGTACACCCACAGCACATCCAGTTTGTGGCCGAAAGTCGGCGCCTCTGGAGCACTGTAAAGGTCTTTGACAGTAACGGACTGTAGTTGTGGTCACACGTCTCCCTGCACTGGATGCTGGAGCACGGATTTGGGCCATTGCGGACTCTCACCTAAGTTTCGAACGCCCTGATCGTGACATGACACGGTTCGGGGATGAATGGATTGACCATCCAACCCAGCTGCTGGAAGGTTGCCGTGCAAATGTGGCGGACAATGATGTTCTGCTCATCGCTGGCGACCTTTCATGGGCAAGAAAGCGCTCAGAAGTCGGTCAGGATTTAGAATTTCTTGCAAACCTTCCGGGTATCAAGATTGTTATCCGCGGCAATCATGACCATTGGTGGAAGGCTAAACAGCCAATCAGTTTTCCTGGTTTGCTTGAACCTCCCGTGATCTTTGGCGATAACGAGATTGGGATTGTCGGAGTTCGCGGCTGGCAAACGCAGCGTCTACCGAGCCCAGACCATGATGCCAAAATGCTCGGACGTGAGCTTTCCCTACTTACAAAACAGCTCAGCGACATTGATGACTGTGGCATGAAGGTTGTAATGACGCATTACCCAGCCCAACCATATACACCAACGCTGAAAGCACATCACGTTAACTCAGTCGTCTTCGGCCACGTTCATCTAAGGTCGCTACCAGAGGATGAGATATTCGCCGTGGGAAACGAGCTCATCGATGGCATCAGGATGCGCTGTGTCGCAGGCGACAGATTAGCGTTCGTCCCAGTTCAGATTTATCCCGATACGAACATCGTCTAACTTATACGACTATCCCGCTCTACTTGGTGATCTCTGCCAGCCATTTTCCGAATGCTGTCGCATCTTTGGCTGTCGTGTAGTCAGTTGTACCGAGGACTTTGCCGGTTGCATCGAGGACTGCATAGCGTGGCAATGTCGCATCTTTGAATGTGTCAAGCTGATACTTAGTATTCGCAGCAGCTACGTCAGATGTCGCAGACTCACCTTGGTCCGTAAACAATCGTACACGGACCATCTTCTCGAGGATAGGTTTCACTTCTGGCTCCGGCATCACGTTTAGTTCAACATCCCGGCAGTTGGTACACGTATGCCCTGTGATGTCTACAAAGATGAGCTGTCCAGTAGCCTTTGCGACCGACTGTCCGGCTGCAAGCGTTGGTAAGAAGGTAATGTCAGTGGCAGACTTTGGTGGCGGAGGCAAAAACTGTCCAATGAACCGAACGACAGGGCGACCAGAGACGCCATAGAGACAATAGAGTCCAGCGGCGATGAAGAGAGCTGCCCACGCTCCGCGCGACTTGGTAACCTTCCCGGATGGCGTATTAAAGCCAACATTGAGAATACCAAGCAGCCAAAGGCCACCAGCGATGAGAACAAGACTCGTAATCGCGAGGTATGCCGGCCTTGTCAGCAGCTGCCAGTTCCAGTAGATGTCTGCTGTAGAGAGAAACTTAAGGGCGGCAGCCAGCTCGAGAAAGCCCATCGCACCTTTGAGGGTTGTGAGCCACGCCCCACTCTTTGGCAACCGTGCCAACAGTCCAGGGAACAAAGACAGCAAAACAAATGGAAGCGCCAATGCTGTGCTAAAAACTAACATCCCGATGATTGGCTTTACAAACGCTGCGGCTCCGGTTGCATTTGCAGCAAGGACTAACAGGCTCCCGAC
>CAIYBQ010000046.1 GCA_903924445.1 uncultured Armatimonadota bacterium
CCATGAAGCGACATCGAATCTTTACAGGAATCGTCATTGGGGCAGTTTTGATGCTCTCAGCTGGCGTCTACAGCCGAACATCCCAGCAGCAACGCGGTGCTCAGCCAGGTGTCGTCAAACCTGAAATGACAGACACGATCACGGCAACGGTCTATGCTGACAACTGGTTTGCGATGTACATCAACGGAAAGTTGGTAGCCGTCGATCCGATTGACTTTCTTCCACACAATGTTGTGAAGGTGGACGTTTTGCCGGAGTATCCGATGACCATCGCGATCGTGGCAAAGGACAATGCGGATCCGAAAACCGGGTATGAGTATGGAAATCGTGTCGGGGATGCAGGGATTGTCGTCAAGTTCTCCGATGGAACGGTCAGCAATGCAGCTTGGAAGGTGCAACGTATTTCCAGCGGTCCTCCCGTCAAGACAATTGCATTTCCTACGGGATGGGAGCTGCCGAGCTTTGATGACAGCAAGTGGGAAGCCGCAACGGTTTATTCCACGCAGCGTGTAAACCCTAAGAAGCCTTATTACGACTATGACTTTATGGGCGCGAGCTTTGTTTGGACGACGGATTTGGACACGGACAACACTATTCTCCTTCGGACTAAAGTCGAGAAGCCAGGTTGGAGCAAGCGCTGGAACACAAAACCAGACCTCGACATCTCCGGTGCACAAGTAAAGTCCTAAGCCAACATCCCGCCTTTCAGGTATGCTCATCGGCAACAAGCATGTTGCACGACATCCGTTACCTTGGCGCATACCTGATACCCATTTGTACCTTTATCGGTATCCTTCTGCGTGGGCCGTGGACATACGCTGGCGTAGGATTTGCCTTTGTTGTGATTCCATTGATTGAACTCATTCTGGGAGCTACTAAGTCATCGGTTGAACAGACTGAACGTAACAAACGCCTCCCGGACCACTGGTTTGATGTTCTTCTCTATTGCAACATCCCCATTGTTTACACCGCTGTTTGGATGCTCGGAACTGTGGCATCCACAGATTCGTTGACAACCCTGGAAACAGTCGGGCTTGTGCTTTCAACGGGAGTGCTTCTTGGAGCTAATGGCATTAATGTCGGCCATGAGCTCGGGCATCGGGGAAACCCTGTACAGCGGATGCTAGGAAAAGCGCTCCTCGTTCCAAGTCTCTATATGCACTTTCATATCGAGCACAACCGTGGGCATCACCTTCATGTCGCCACGCGCAATGACCCGAGTACGGCACGCTACGGGGAAGCTTTGTACGCATTCTGGCCCCGCACGCTGATGATGACCTACATCAACGCGTGGAAAATAGAGGCATCGCGCATCCGAGGGCGTCGTGAGACGGGCATCAAGGCCATTAACGGGATGCTTACCTACACGGCCATCGAGCTTGGATATTGCGCTTCCTTGTTTGTGCTCTTTGGACTTCGCTCAACATTAATGTTGCTCGCCGCGGGGTGTGTTGGAGCGCTGCTCCTTGAGACCATCAACTATATTGAGCACTATGGCCTAACACGAAAGCAGCTGGAATCCGGGAAGTTTGAAAGGGTCACGGACCGGCATTCGTGGAATTCGAATCACCATATCGGGCGGATTGTGCTCTATGAGCTTACACGGCACTCCGACCACCATGCGATTGCGGGGAAGCCGTACCAACGCCTCGACCACCGTGATTCCGCACCGCAGCTTCCGTATGGTTATCCGACCAGCATGTTGCTGGCGATGTGTCCGCCGATCTGGTTTCGTATTATGAATAAGCGAGTACCAGGTGATATGCGGAACGAAACCTAAACCTAGACCCGTTCGAGCTTTACGAGAGGCTGATCGCCGGAGTCGTACTGCGCAACGTAGAGGTCGCCGGCATCCGTAAGCAATGCATCGTGTGGATGTCGAAACGGAGTATCGTCTCTGGTTACCAGGGTAGCCTTACCGCCAATATTTGTAACCGTTGCCCCTACGGCCCCGATTGGCTTTAGGCGTTTGTCATGAAATGTCACAGATCCTGGCGCTTTGAAATCCTGTGGCCACTTGCCGCCGATGTGCGCGACAACCCAGCCAGCATCTATCGGACGGAGCATCCGTGGATCCGAGCCATCCAGCGGTACGCTGCCTATAATCCGTCCATCCCAGGACCAGGTCACAATACTCCGCTGATCACTCATCGCCACGTGGAACTGCTGCCCATTCGCTTGGTAGACATCATGATGCCCCGCATGTGGTCCCCAATGCGGAACACCGCCGGCATTGCCACCGTACATTTTTGATAATGAGCCAGCAGCCGAATATTCGAGGAAGAAGTCACGGCCATAGCCATCCAGGATCACAAAGCGGCCATCCGGGTGATGAACCGTCCAGCTCGGGTGGTACTCACTGACACTTCCGTAACCATCGGCTTTGAGTGCGGACTTTGGAAATGGATACTCGGCAAGAACATCCCCGAATACCGTCATCTTGATTGCCCGGTGGCTGTCGAGACATGTGGCGAATAACACATCCCGGCCAGCTTCACGGATCAACGAGAGCCCATGTGCTTTCGCGAGGCCAAGTTGCTTTGCGAGCTGCACTTTTCCAGACTGTGGGTCGATGAGAATCAGCTGCGCATCCGGGCCATCATTTAGGAAGGCAAGGTAGCCACAGGATGTCATCGCGACGCCGTGGCCATTCCCGACACGCAGATTGGCGGATTTAAACCAGTTTGGAACGACTCTAAAGCGGTGCTTTCCGGCTCCATGGATGGTGTTTTGTAACATCGTTGCCTACCTACCAGCGATGACCGCAAGGCTGCGGGCACCGTTTTTACCAACGCAGCGGATTCCGAATACGTAGTCATCCTTTGAGAATGGGACCTTTGCTTCGGTCGCGGATTGTTTGTTAATGGGAATGGTCTTCTCCCACTCGGCCTTAGTGGAGCGTCGTACAAGG
>CAIYBQ010000047.1 GCA_903924445.1 uncultured Armatimonadota bacterium
ACGGACAGCCGACAGTAACCGCGGGGCACTGATCGGTGACTTTGGCTGGATGCCATACGTGTGCTGTTCGACCAGCGGATAAATGAGGTTTGCCATCGCCGCGTAGCCATCAGCAGGGAAATGGCATCCGCCCGGTGGGTCGATGCCAAGCGTCGACATGATTGCAACGCGGTCAAGGGAATCCGGGATGCTGCGCTGCACATCACGTAAAACGTTGTCAGAGCCATCAAAGCCCATCGCACAGGACTTTGGCCAAATCTGGAACATATACGTCATTCGGCTGTTCGGATAGTCCATCGCCCACGCATGGCTAAGACTGATAAACAGCTCACGGTAAGTTTCGTGGCCAAATCCACCGGATGGACCATCCGCGCCCTGGTCATTTTCACCCTGATGCCAGAAGATCGCGCGGATACCGTGCTGTAATCCAGCTCCAGCGATGCGTCCCAGCAGGCGTCCGTAGAGCGTAGTCGGGTCAGTGGGATTACTTGCCAAGCGCTGATGCTGATCGATACGAGTGCCGCCGACAGCTCCATTCACAATGCAGACCGGGATGTTGTGCTTTGTAACCAGCTTTCGGGCAAGCTCCATGCCCCAGTAGCCAATCTCTCCAGACTGGCCATCGGTGTTGCGATAGCGAGCCAGCACAAACTTGTCCGTAAATGTCTGAATCCACGGACTGGTAAACGATGGAGTTATTTGGCCAAAGTCCGTTGCGACGGCATTGGATTGCCCCATGATGATGAAGGCATCCCCGCATTGGACATCCGAAGCCGATGCCAGAACATCCGTCTTGCCCTTGGATGTGGACACCAGCTGAAGCGAATACATTGTCAGGCGGGCGGGTAAGTCCGTTTGAACTGTGAATGTGCCCTTTGCATCGGCATTAGTTTTGATTGCCCGGATCCAGCCATCCTTGGCGGCTGCACGTAGCTCAACGGTTGCTCCTGCGCGTGTCGACCCGGTAACCGCTACCCGGCCAGAATTTCCCATCCCGCGGCTAATGAACATGCCACTGCGCAGCTGTTCCACCTTCATCGGCGGAGCGTCGGTCCACGGGTCGTTGCTCGGAGGGGAGACTCGAATCACAACATTTCGGCTGACAACATCTCCACCATTGTCGACATCAACGCGTACGGAAACGTTTCCAGCCTTAAAACCACGATCAAGGCGGAGGATATTCCCCGATGCCTCGTAGGCGACGCCCGGGCCTGAGACATGCCACTGATAGTGCATTTGGCCTTTGCCGTGCACATCTGCGCGGATGTAGGCGGGCGCCCGGCCATCCCACGATAATGGGGCAGCGAGCGTAACGGAAGGATCTGCAATGGTATTTCGGACGCTCAGCGGGATGTCCTGAACACGCTCACCGCTGCTACTGATGGTTCGCAAGCGAAGCGTCATTGGGGTGTCCGCAGCGATTCTCGGTGCTGTGAAGGAGATTCGCTCGTGGTCCGTTGCGATGCGTTTCGGTGTTCCACCGGAAATCAGCTCCCAATAGGCTTTGTCTGCATTTCCCAAGTCTGCCGCGAGCTGCATAGATGCGCCTTCATCGATAGACCTTGGCATAGTAGAAACAGTGGGGGCACTGTCACTTCGGACAAGCCTTCCGGTGAGACGAGGCGATGTTCCTTGCGTGTCGGAATCCAGTGCAACCCACGACGCGGTGCGGGCTACATTCGA
>CAIYBQ010000048.1 GCA_903924445.1 uncultured Armatimonadota bacterium
GTTTTGCTTTTACCTGTCAAGACTACATAGAGGCATTTTCATGAAACACGCGGTGCACCGTTTGGTGCACCGCGCTGAATTATCTACCGAAACTATGATCTAGAACTTGTAGACTTGTGCGATCGACAATGTGCCTTGGTCCTTCTTGAGGCCATTGGAGGCGCCAAAGAAGAAGTCATTTGAGCGGTCATAGCGGTATTCGAGAACTGTGCTAACCGTTTTGCTGGTTGCAGGGAGCTTGTAGGATACAGCGATTGATGTCAACGTTGGCTTGGTGCCAGGCGTTGCCGTCAAGGTTGGCAGAATGCCTGAATCAGCACTGTTTTGTTGCAAGTATTCGCCCCGGAGCGAAAGTGCTCCGCCATTTGACTGACCAAGGACGAGAACACCCTTGACGCCAGTCGCTTCATAGCGCGTGTCTGCAGCATCTCGGCCAGAACGCA
Organism: uncultured Armatimonadota bacterium; assembly: GCA_903924445.1. Taxonomy (GTDB): domain Bacteria; phylum Armatimonadota; class Armatimonadia; order Armatimonadales; family Armatimonadaceae; genus CAIRTT01. Next base: position 444 of record CAIYBQ010000048.1, read on the forward strand.
GTGTGTAGTCAACATGCAACGCATTCGAATCGGAGAGCTGGCGGGAGTATTGGAATCCTGCAAGGTTGGTCTCGCGGTTGTTACCACCAACATTCTCGCGTCCGCTGATGAGGTTGAAGCGCAGGTCACTTGCATCACCGAGCTTCTTGTCTACAGTAAGAGCATACGAAAGATCACGATTGTCCTCACCGGTTCCGTTGTACTTGTTCTGAAACGAACCTGTAACACGGGTCGAGTCGTTCAAATCAAACCCTGCACGTACACCTTGTCCGAGGATTGGGGTGAGGAACTGGAAACCAAACGAACGGCTGATGAAGTTATCGATGCCAAGACCTTCGGATCCGACCAATGTGCGGTACTGACCGACATCGAGGCGAATGTCCTTGTCGCCAGCTTCGATCAGCTGTGTTCCGTATGCTTCTGCGACATATGTTGTTGGTGCAAGCAAGGCATTTCGGACATCACCATCGATGAACCGAAGATGAAAACCGCCGCGGTTGCGTGCGGTTGCCTCACGACTTACGGTCAACTCGGCAAGGTTCAACGAAAACTGAGCATCTTTGGAGTTGTACAGGAATGTGTTGCCACCAGCTGGCTTATTGAAGTTATTGGAGAAATTGATTCCGAGGGAACCTCCAATCTTGACTTCTTGAGCATTGGCGGTGCTGGACAAAGCAGCCAAGCCAATGAGAGCTACAAACGAAATCGTCAAGTTACGCATAAGAATAGACGATGCCTCCTCTTTGTTTTTGATGGTGACGTCCTGCGGCAATGCAAGTCGTCCACCACATTAGGGATGATTCCCCAGTAATACCCGACTAAGGGCACCACGGTTCTAACATTACTCCTGACCGGTAAGTCATGTCAAGCCTATTGTTTCGCAGATAGGCTGCGTGGTACAGTTCGCGTTGGACTGTGCCTTGAAATGCTGGGGGAATCGCAGTTCAATCGATTGGATTTTTAACCATGTTGTCATCCTATATTCCTGTGCTCGTGATGGTTGCTGGTGCGACTATTGTTGCGCTGGCACTTATTGGTTTGTCCGCATTGCTGGGTCCAAGACGCCCATCGGCTAGCAAAGACTCGGCCTATGAGTGTGGTGTAACGCCTATTGGATCAGCACGGGAGCGGTTCCCGGTAAAGTTCTATCTCACTGCAATGCTCTTCATTGTTTTTGATATTGAAACGATTTTTCTTTACCCCTGGGCAGTCAACTACAAAGCATCCGGTGGCCTGATGTTCTTCAATCTTGTTGAAATGCTGGTCTTCGTAGCGATTCTGTTGGTCGGCTACATATATGTTTGGAAGCGCGGAGGCTTGGAATGGGGCTAGAAACAGATCAGCCGTTTCTGACGGTTTCGATGAACAAGGTTGTCAACTGGGCGCGCAAAAACTCGTTGTGGCCTGCGACTTTCGGACTTGCATGCTGTGCAATCGAGATGATGGCATCCACAGATAGTCGCTATGACTTGGCCAGATTCGGGTCTGAGGCGTTTAGAGCTTCCCCGCGTCAAGCGGACCTGATGATTGTTAGCGGGCGTGTTTGCAAAAAGATGGCCCCAGTCCTTCGACAAGTTTATGATCAGATGCCAGACCCTAAGTGGGTTATTGCAATGGGTGACTGCGCCTCCAATGGCGGCGTCTTCAACAACTATGCAGTTGTTCAGGGTGTTGACCAAATTGTTCCAGTCGACATCTATGTTCCCGGATGTCCTCCATCTCCAGATGCATTGATTCATGCAATCATGCAGCTGCAAGAGAAAATCGATCAAGAGCGTTTCAGTCAGCGCTACTAGATTCCATCGTTGTCGTGGTGTGCTTCTGCAGCTTCTGACTCATCGCTGTTGGGAGACTTTGTGATAAAATTCGCAAAGTATTGTGCACTTATCATTTTGAGTCGTCGGGTGTAAAAACGCATGGTTGATGCTGATGTCCGCTTGGGGTTGTCCGGTAGTGATCTGGCAATCCGTAACAAGACATTCCATTCTGCACTGACGATGACTCCAGGAACCCTGGAAGGCATCTCGCATCGCTTTTTAAGCGTAGTGGCCGAGCATGGACTGCAGGAGAGTGTCGGGGACTTCCAAAATTGCAATGGCATCCCGTCGTTCACTGTCACTCCCGATGTGATCGAGGCATTCCTTCGCATTGCGAAGGAGAACAGTGGCTATGACCTGCTGTCTGATTGCTTCGGAGTTGACCGCCTCGCATTCAGAACGGCACATCGCTTTGAAGTCGTGTATTCGCTGTACTCAATCCAACACTCCGACAGAATCATCGTGCGTGTTGCACTAGCGCTCGATCAACCTTGTCCTACTTCGGCTGGAATTTATCCTGCAGCTGTCTGGCCTGAGCGCGAAATCTACGACATGTTTGGAGTAGAGTTTACGGGGCACCCGGACTTGCGACGCATCCTGATGCCAGATGACTGGGTCGGTCATCCACTTCGGAAAGACTTTCCCCTTGGCGGAGAAGAAGTTGAATTTAGTCACAATGTGCGCGAGCAGGAGTCTAAGTGATGCAAAACAGTGACCTCATGACTGAGCGTAGCACCACATTCCCGGCTGGAATCGAAGTAGAGCGCCAGCACGATCCTGACTCCGGTGCCGACACCATGACCATCAACATGGGTCCGAGTCACCCAAGCACACATGGTGTTCTGCGGCTTGTTCTCGAGCTGGATGGCGAAAATGTTGTCCGCTGTACGCCTCATATCGGCTACCTGCACACTGGCATCGAAAAGACGATGGAGAATCTCAGCTACTACAAAGCGCTGGTTCTCACGGATAGGGAAGACTACCTGTCAAACCTGTGCAACAACTTGGCGTATTCGCTCGCTGTTGAGCAGCTGGTTGATGTCGTCATTCCCGAAAAGTCTCAGGTCCTCCGAGTTCTCCTCAATGAACTGGAGCGCATCGCATCCCACATGCTGTGGCTTGGGACACACGCCCTTGATATCGGTGCGATGTCTGTCTTCTTCTACACCTGGCAGGATCGTGACCTGATTCTTGAAATTAAAGAGCACATGTCAGGTGTTCGTACCAAGACATCGTGGATCTGTCCCGGTGGACTCCGCGGCGATATGCCTTCCGGCTGGTACGAGCGGGTTGAGAGCTTCCTCAATCAATTCCCGAAGCGGATGGAAATGTACGAAGGACTTCTTTCGAACAACCCGATCTGGCTCGAGCGGACCCGGGGTGTTGGTGTCTTGACTCCGCAGGATGCACTAGATGCTGGTCTGACTGGGCCATCGCTGCGTGCAAGTGGTGTGGCTTGGGACTTACGTAAGTCCAATCCATACAGTGGCTACGAGCAGTATGAGTTTGATATTGCTGTTGGCCAATACGGGGATGTCTTGGACCGCTATCGAGTCCGTATGGAAGAGCTACGACAGTCCTATGAGATTTGTCGGCAGGCGATGAAGCGTGCACTTGCGATGCCAGGTGCGCCAGTTCGCACAAATGACCGCAAAATCGCACCTCCGCCAAAGGCTGAGCTTGATACATCGATGGAAGCACTCATCCATCACTTCAAACTCTTCACTGAAGGCTACCATCCACCTGTGGGTGAAGCCCTCGGAGCAGTGGAAGGGCCACGCGGAGAGAAAGCTTACTTCGTCATCTCGGATGGCAGCAATCGACCGTATCGGGTCCGCATCAAGGGGCCGTCCTTCTACAATCTACAGGCATTACCCAAAATGTGTGAAGGACGCTTGGTCGCTGATGTTGTCGCGATGATTGGTTCCATCGACATTGTATTGGGCGACATTGACCGATAACCCGGTTGATATGGGGTATGGATTGCACAATGGCTAAGTTCACGGATGATACAAAGCGGCGGCTGGATGCCCTTATCGCCAGATATCCGACAGCAAAGGCGGCTTTGTTGCCGGCACTTTGGGTCGCTCAGGAAGTGTATGGCGGTTGGTTACCTCCTGAAGCGATGCAGGAAGTTGCCGATCATCTCGGAGTGCCTGCATCCGATGTGGCTGGCGTTGCAACGTTTTACACGATGTATAACAAACGCCCTGTTGCACACCACCGGATTGAAATCTGCCAGAACGTGGCCTGTATGGTCAACGGCGCGGATGAGCTCATCGGGTACTGCGAGCGCAAACTTGGTATTCATGCCGGCGAGATGACTGCAGATGGCACCTTTTCCGTAGAACGTGTTGAGTGCCTAGGCGCATGCTGTCACGCACCCGCATTAATGGTCGGGAGCACGTACTACGAGAATGTAACCGAACAAACGGTAGACAAACTCATCGCAGAGCTCGCAAACATGCCGAGTGAATCTGTAAATCCACCACAGAGCCAAATGCCTGAGCAGGGGGAGTTTTAGATGCCAGTAGAACAGACACAGCTCCTTTATAGGCACAGAAACGTACCTGGCATCAACCGCTTGGAAACGTATGTGGCGCACGGTGGCTACGAGCAGTTCCGCAAAGCCGTCGTGATGGACCCGGAAGCCATCATTGAAGAAGTCAAAGTCTCCGGCCTTCGCGGTAGAGGTGGTGCTGGATTTCCGACGCACATTAAGTGGAATGCCTTTCCAAAGAATCGTGACGTCGAGCACTACTTCATTATCAATGCGGATGAGGGTGAACCGGGAACCGCCAAAGACCGCGACCTGATGAATGCGCTGCCGCATTTGTTGGTCGAAGGTTGTTTGTGTTCCATGGTCGCAGTGCGTGCCGCGAAATGCTACATCTACATCCGTGGTGAATATATCGAGCCATGGAAGAGTGTCCAAAAGGCAATCAACGAGGCGTATGCCGCTGGATTCCTCGGCAAAAATGTTCTTGGGTCTGGCCTAGACTTTGACATCTACACGCACTTGGGAGCAGGTGCGTATGAGTGTGGTGAAGAGTCCGCGCTGATGTCCAGCCTGATGGGTGAGCGGGGAATGCCTCGCCTCAAGCCACCAGCCGCTCCATTGCCGATGATTTCTGGCGTATGGAAGCGTCCGAGCGTTGTCAATAATGTCGAAACCGCAGCTACGATTCCAGCGATTCTTGAGCTTGGTGGTGCCAAATATGCCGAGATCGGTGTTGGTTCTCCAAGATCCCGAGGAACCAAACTCTTTTCAATCTCTGGCCATGTAAACAAGCCTGGGATTTACGAAATTGTGCTTGGGACCCCGTTTTCAGAGGTTGTCGATATTGCTGGTGGTGTTCGTGATGGCCATCAGCTAAAGACCTATATCCCGGGAGGAAGCTCGATGGGCTTTGCTCCACCAACACCACTTGACTACCCGTTTGATTACGAAGGTATTCCGCAAAACACGCAGACGCTTGGTCTCGGGTCTGGCGGATTAATGATCTTCGATGAAACAACAGATGTCTTCAAGGTCACGCACCGCTTGGTTGACTTCTACCATCACGAATCGTGTGGTAAGTGCACGCCTTGTCGTGAAGGATTGGATTGGCTTAGCAAAATCTACGCTCGAATCGCATCCGGTGGTGGACGCGAACAGGACATCGATCTCATCTGGGATATCTGTGATTCGATTCGGGGTAAGTCGTTCTGTGCTCTTGGAGAAGGGGCTATCTGGCCTGTCATGACGAGCCTGCGACTGTTCCGTCATGAATACCTCTCGTATATTCATCATGGTCGGAACACCTATTCTGAAGCCGGACAGCTGGGAGCATAACATCACTATGTCAACGCAAAACGGCCCTGACCGGCCAAAGACTCCAGCCGAAAGCGCTGATGTCAACAAAGTGGTTATAGACACAAAGGCAGCGCAAGACGCCGGTGTCCCGATGGTGAGTCTGGTTGTCGATGGAAAGTCTGTCTCGGTTCCAAAGGGTACCTTGGTGATTGAGGCGGCGTTTTCGGCTGGCTCGGACATCCCGTACTTCTGCTATCACCCAAGATTGACCAGTGTTGGTGCATGCCGGATGTGTCTGGCAAGTGTTGAACTGGAAATGTTTGGTCAACGCAGAGCATCTATAATGGCTACATGTACCATTCCCGCTGCAGATGGAATGGTTATCAAGACAACGACTCCTGATGTCAAGAAGGCACAAAACGGCGTCTTGGAGCTGATTCTTGCGAATCACCCATTGGACTGTCCTGTTTGTGATCGTGGCGGCGAGTGTCCGCTTCAGAACATGACTATCTCCTATGGTCCACCGAACACACGCTTTATCGAGGACAAACGACGCTACGTGAAGGCGTTGCCTATTTCCGACCATGTAGTTCTGGATCGTGAGCGCTGTATCACCTGTATGCGCTGTACGCGCTTTGCTTCCGAGATCGCCGGCGACTCCAAGCTTGGACTAATCAACCGTGGCGCACAGTCGGAAGTCGGACCATTCCTTGGTGGGACATTTGATTCCAACTTCAGTGGAAACACGATTGAAATCTGTCCTGTCGGTGCGTTGACAAGCCGACAATTCCGCTTCAAAGGTCGACCTTGGGAAGTGAAGTCTTCTGACTCAATCTGTACAAAGTGCTCAAATGGCTGCAACATTGCCGTTGGCCACCGTATGGGTGAAGTCGTCCGCATCAATGGTCGGGTAAACGAAGACATCAACGAAGAGTGGACGTGTGATAAGGGCAAGTTTGGAAATGCCGATGTCAATTCACCTGAGCGTCTTACGGTTCCTCTGATTCGGGATGCTCATGGTGCTCTCGTTGAGACCGATTGGGACACCGCACTTTCGGCCGTGGTCACCAATCTCCAATATGTTGCAGAGAACTATGGATCAGCTTCGCTAGCGGCAATCGGAA